>JBHACK010000001.1:0-3716 GCA_041854545.1 Acinetobacter sp.
CTTATTAAAAAACTTAGATAAAGTTCCAACAAGCCTAAATCAACCTGAGAATTAATTTAATAAAGGTAAAAAAGTATTTCTTACATATCGTTTAACAACAGGGTTATAGGTAAAATTTGAATGAAAATAAATGTGGAGGGAACTAACAAAAATAACCATTTCGATTTTTCTTTGAAAAGATTAATACAACAGATGATGCCAGCTCCTGTCATTGTCCACCATATTGTATCAAAAAACACATATGGCAGAGAAAAACTGTTAGTAAAATATAGTATCAATACAACCATATGAAGAACGACTATAAATCCATTATTTAATTTCTTTTTTTTAGATTGACGATAAAAGATACAAAAAATATACAATATTATAATAGAACACTTCTTGAGATGGTTTCTATAATTGTATACAATGTTCAATAATAGGTATGAACTATCCTAAATTTATTAAGTGTAATATAATATCACACTTTTAAACAGTTACAAAACGAACAAATTACTGTTCAAAATGTAGGTCAATATTGTCATGAAAGTACATGAAAAAATCCGTGAGATAAGGGATAAAAAACGTTGGTCGCAAGAAGAAATGGCAACACGATTAAATATGTCAGCAGGGGGCTATGCAAAAATTGAACGTGGGGAAACTCGTTTAAACTTACCACGATTGGAACAAATTGCAGAAATTTTAGAAGTCGATATTTTTGATTTGATACATAGACAAGATGGGTGTACCGTTTATCAAGTTATAGAAGGCGATAATAACAACCATATTTCATACGGAAATCAAGATGAAAAACAACATCAAGAAATTAAACAACTTAATTTGATTATTCAACATAAAGATGAATTATTACAACATAAAGATGGATTATTACAACAGCAACAGCGAGAACTACAAACACAGCAAGAAATGATTCAGCTATTAAAGCAACAACTGACAATATTGAATGCAAAATGATGTCCAAAAAAATTTTACTAATTAATGGCTGGGGCGGTTTAATTCAAGCCTTACAGCCTTTAAAAACGGCATTACAGCACTTTGGGCATAATGTTGATATTATCGATTATGTTGATGTACAAAATCCGCATATACTCAAGGAATATTCAATAAAAATCGCTCCTTATGATGTTATTGCAGGTTGGTCATTAGGCGGGCAAGTGGCGACCGTCTTATTACATCATTATTATCAATTACAGAATCATGCTCAACCAAAAATTTTATGGACGCTTTTTTCTAATCCATGTTTTATTGTTAAGCAAAATTGGAAATATGCTCAAACCGAACACGATTTTTTTATTTTTGAACAATCATTTGTAAATAACCCAAAATTAACCTTAAACCGTTTTTTACGCAATATTGTAGCCAATGATAAAGAAAATCGTGCCTTATATCAGCAATTTATACAACATCAACAGGATTATTTTCAACAAGATGGAGCATATCAACATTTATTAATGGGCTTAGATTTATTAAAAGATTTGGATAATCTGCACTATTTAAATGAGTTAGATAAACAAGGGATTCGTCATATTTGTTTTTTGGCGGAACAGGATAATTTAGCACCACATCGACTTTCTACACCGCTGATGATGTTGGGGTCAAATTTTAATTTAACATTAGAATGGATAGGCTTACAGCATCATTTTAGTATTTACACACAAGCGGAGAAAGTGGCGAGTCATTTTGAACAATGTATCAGTGAATAAAAAAGAGCCTAACTTGGCTCTTTTTGTTCTTTTTTCATCGGAATTGGTAATTGTAAACACAATTCTAATAAGGCTTGTCGATAAACATCACGTTTAAAATTTACAATCTTATTCAGTGGATACCAATAACTCACCCATTGCCATTGGTCAAATTCAGGCGATGGCGTTGCGTCTAACTGAATAAAATGCGGTGCAACTTTCAGTTTGAGCAAAAACCATTTCTGTTTTTGTCCAATGCAAATAGGATAATGCCAATGATTCATTCGTATGGCACGGTGTGGCAAATGATAACGTAACCAATCTTGAGTTTGAGCTAAAACTTCGACATGCTCAGGGAGCAAACCAATTTCTTCAAATAACTCACGATACAATGCCTGCTCGGGGGATTCACCATATTGAATCCCGCCTTGTGGAAATTGCCAAGCATCATGCCCAAGGCGTTTTGCCCAAAGCACTTGACCATCATCATTCGCCAAAATGATTCCGACATTGGGTCGGAAACCTTCAGCGTCTATCATAAAATACCTAAATCATATATCAATCAAATACTTAATGAAATAAAAACATAAAATAATGCTTTTACTTTTTTCTCGTACTTGTTAAAATGTAAAAATTGGCATGATATTACCCAATTTTGTCAATAAACGGTGAAATTTTTACATTTTATTTCCAATTTATTTTTAAAAGGCGACATGAGCATGAAATTGGCATTATTTGATTTAGACCATACCTTACTCAATACGGATTCTGACCATTCATGGGGAGAGTTTTTAGTCAATGAAGGCTTGGTCGATGCTGTACGTCATCGCCAAATCAATGACCAATTTTATGAAGATTATAAAAAAGGACAGCTTGACCCGATTGCGTATAATGAATTTGTTTTTGAGTTTTTAACACGTCATGATATGGCATATTTAACCGCATTACATCAACGCTTTATGCAAAACGTCATTCGTCCGCAAATGCGTCAAGCTGGGTTTGATGCGATTCAATATCATCAACAACAAGGACATACCATTTTAGGTATTACCGCAACCAGTGATTTTATCACCGTTCCTATCTTTAAAGCCTTTGGGATTGATGATGTATTAGCAACCAATGCAGAACTGAAAGATGGCGTTTATACAGGCAAAGTAGCAGGCATTCCCTGCTATCAACAGGGGAAACTAAAACGTTTGGAATTATGGTTAGATGGACGAACTGTTGAAGAGTCATGGGCATATTCCGATTCGTATAATGACCGCTTTTTATTGGAATATGCAACCCATGCGATTGCGGTTACCCCAGATGAACGTTTGCAAGCATTAGCAGAGCAAAAGGGGTGGGAGATTCAGGATTGGAAGATTAAAATCTAATAATAAATATGATAGTGAACGTAAGCTTATATTATGCTCAAAAGTTTTTATTCCTGTTATGATATGTTTGTCGAAACACAAGATGTAATTTGGAGCTTAATATGCAAAAATGTCCTAACTGTCAATCTTTATCAATCAAAGCACGTCATTATGGAAAGAAAACTGCAGGCACTATTGGTGCAACAGTAGGAGGCTATGGAGGAGCAGTAGGAGCAACAGCGGGAGCAAAAGCAGGGGCAACTCTTGGTATGATGTTTGGGCCTTTAGGAGCTGTTGCTGGTGGACTTACAGGAACAGTATTAGGAGCATTGGCAGGTGCAACAACAGGGGGGATGGCAGGTGTAACAGCTGGTAAAGTTATTGATGACCATATTTTAGATAATTATGAGTGTCTAAACTGTGGATGTACATTTTCTATGGATTAAATAATATTAGAAATAAAAATATAACATGGAGTGTATAAAAAGCAATTGAATTTAAAGGATAAAATTCAATTGCTTTTAGTTTTATAATTTAAGTTATAAAAAGAAATTAAAAACGGAAATAACGTAAACCATCTTTGACTTCTTCAAGCGTTGCTTGTGTGATGATTTGACATTTTTCAGTTCCCTGTTTTAAGACGTCCATAATATAGTCAGGGTCTTTTGCCAATTCTGCA
>JBHACK010000002.1:0-6723 GCA_041854545.1 Acinetobacter sp.
TATCCGAACCCTGAATGGAAAATGCGAACTCGTAAAAGTAAATGGCTCAAAGGTGAAACCATTTCTGTGAGTATTGGTCAAGGGGCATTTACTGCTACACCGATTCAAATGGTGTTAGCCACAGCCATCATGGCAAATAAAGGGGCTCATGTTACTCCACACGTTTTACGAGAAAGTAAGGGAGCAAGAGAATATCCTGTACACAATGCCACAGATGGTCAAATTCAATTTAATGGGACAAAAAGCGATTGGAATCGTATGCGTGATGCGATGGTCGCCGTAGTCAGTTATGGTACAGCAAAAGGTATCAATAAAAACCTAAAATATCGTATCGCAGGAAAAACAGGGACAGCCCAAGTAAAAAGTATTGCTCAAGGGAAACGTTATAATGAAGCTTTATTAAGTGAACGTCAGCGAGACCATGGTTTATTTGTTGGTTTTGCTCCAGCGGATAACCCAGAATTAGCCATTATTGTGGTATGGGAGAATGGTCGTGCAGGGGGTGCTGCCGCTCAAATTGCTCGTCCTATCTTTGATTATTGGCTGTTACATCGTGAAGAAAATCCTGTCTTACCACCTACCCACCAAGTGAGTGGCGGTTTAATGACCGCAGGTTTAAAACCTTCACAAATTGCATCTGCTGAACGAGAAAAAACTGCAAAATCAGTACAACAACCGATTTTGCCATACGCTCATCGCCAAGCAACAGCAGAAAATAACGCTGAAGAAACAACCGATACAACTACAACACGTCCATAGAGAAGTGAACATGAAACAACAATTACGCATTATTGCAGGACAATGGAAACGCCGTCAATTAGACTTTGCATCGATTGATGGCTTACGTCCAACCCCTGACCGTGTGCGAGAAACGTTATTTAACTGGTTGATGTGGGATATTCAACAGGCAGATGTGCTTGATGTATGTGCAGGGTCTGGGGCTTTAAGTTTTGAAGCCCTTTCTCGTGGGGCAAAACGTGTGGTGATGATTGAGCCAGCCCTTGCTCAAGTGCAATATCTGCAAAAAAATATTCAATTACTCAAGGTTGAAAATGCTCAAATTATTGCCAATACCGCAGAAGTTGCCTTAACTAAATTGACCGCTCAATGTTTTGATGTGGTGTTTTTAGACCCGCCTTATGCTTTAAATTTATGGTATACACTTGCTGAACAGCTTGACCCTTTGGTTAAACCACAAGGCTTGATTTATGTAGAAGCTGACCGAGATGTGCAAACCTTAGCATTACCTGCTCATTGGCAATGTATTAAACAGACAAAAGCAGGAAAAGTCCACGCAGGATTATTTCAAAAACAATCTAGCTAAACGAACTAAACAAAAAAAGCATATCATGTAGATATGCTTTTTTGTATGTGTACAGATTTATTTAAAATATGCACTCTCTGTTTGACTATGGTCAGTTTGGTCTACAACGTGTTGTAACTCTGGAATATGCTCTTTTAAGGTTGTTTCTACCCCTTGTTTTAAGGTAACATCAATCGCTGAACAACCTTGACAGCCCCCGCCAAATTTCAATACTGCCGTTAAGCCATGTGTTTCATCATCACGCACTTCTACCAGCATACAACTTCCGCCATGCCCTGCAAGGCTTGGGTTAATTTCGGCTTGTAACACATAAGTAATACGTTCTTCAATCGACGCATCAGGGCCCACACGTGGCACTTTTGAGTTTGGTGCTCTAAAGGTAAGCTGTCCGCCAAAACGGTCTTTATTATAATCAATCACCGCATCTAATAAATATGGAATTGATGGTGTATCGATATACGCCGTAAAGTCGGTATATTCTTGACGGTAATCGCTTTCGATAATTTCATCAACCGTACTATATGCCATACAGCATTCTGCTCGTGGTGTGCCTGCATTTTCCACAAAAATGCGTACGCCAATACCTTCAGAATTTTGTTTTGCTAATAATTCGGCAAGATATTCTTGAGCAGATGGGGTGATGACAAGATTTGGAATCTGTTGTTCAGTTTGTTGTGTCATTTTGCATCTCATTTACATCAGTTTGGGGTATTGTACTGTATATTGTGGCATTTTGGGTAATTTTCAATGAAATTTTGACTAAATTAGTCAGATTATTTGCTACAATCTGTTATGCTATAATGTGTTTTTTTGAGTGTAGTCCCCATCATGTTAGCAGATTTACTTGGTCTTTCGCATACGATTTTGATTATTATCATTACTGTGCTTATCTCGATTTGGGCATGGAAAGATGAACGTGTGATGAATCGGTTAATTTTTTGGTCGCCTGCGGTAAAACAAGGGCAATATGACCGTTTTATTACCTATGGCGTGATTCATGCAGATGGTTGGCATTTGCTGTTTAATATGATGACCTTGTTCTTTTTTGGACAAGCCATTGAAAAATTTTATACGCAATTTGTTAGTGGCATGGGCTTTGTCCTGTTTTATGTTGGGGGCTTGATTATTTCGATTCTTCCAAGTTATCTTAAACATAAAAATAATGCTCAATGGGCAAGTTTAGGAGCGTCTGGTGCAGTTTCTGCGGTGTTATTTGCCTTTATTTTATTTGACCCATGGAATTTGATTTTTGTCTTTTTTATTCCAATGCCTGCGATTGTGTTTGCGGTGTTATATGTGGCGTATAGCCTTTGGGCAGATAAAAAGGGCAATTCAAATATTAATCATTCTGCTCATTTATGGGGAGCATTATATGGTGTTATTTTAACCATTGCACTTGAGCCACGCATTATTCCTTATTTCTTAAAGAAATTAACGCAAATTCCATTTTAATGGTTTTTCAACAATCAAAGGGCGAATTTCTCGCCCTTTGTTTTATAAGAACCTGTTCATGATTAATTTTTTTAGGCAAAAATGAGCTAAATCGCCAGCTTTTCAAGGAAAAAACACAGATTGATAGTGGTTCTATCAAGCAAGTTTTTGACGAAGAAAAGCCAGATTTAGCCATTTTTGGCAAAAAAGCAATGATTTTTAATAAAATATTCTACAAAAATACCAAAGCATAATTAATTGTGAACAGGTTCTAAGGTTAGACCCAATAGTCATCAGGTGAATGCGGAAAATCCAATAAGATTTGGCGTAAACCTTCTGACCATTTATTTCGCAACATCGCAAAATATTCATCATGTTCATCAATCCGTTTACCCACAGGATAGCTTAATGAACCATTTTTATAAATAATTAAATCAATCGGTAAACCCACTGATAAATTTGAGCGTAAAGTCGAATCAAAGGAAATTAAAGTCGCTCTTAACGCTTCTTGTAAGCTTGAATGATAATCCAATGAACGGTCTAAAATCGGTTTACCATATTTACTTTCGCCAAGCTGAAAAAATGGTGTGTCTTCTGTGGCTTTAATGCAATTTCCTTCAGGATAAATCATATAAATTTCAGGTGGTTGTCCTTTAATTTGTCCACCTAAAATAAAGCTACTGGTAAACGAAAAATTATTATTATCTTGAGCAACCGTTTGCGAATGCGTTGCCACTTCTCGTAAATATTTTCCAACTAATTGAGCCGCATCAAATAAAGTTGCAGTATTCTGTAAATGTACACTCGCCCCTTGTTCAATGCCTTGTTGTAATTTACTAAAAACTGCTTGTGATGTCGCTAAATTACCTGCTGTTTGTAGTACTAAAAAGCGTTCACCTTCTACACCGTATTGGAAAATTTTACGGAATGTTGAGATGTTATCGACCCCTGCATTGGTTCGGGTATCGCTGGCAAAAATCATGCCTTCTTTTAAACGGATTGCCACACAATATGTCATAGATGTTTACCTGCTTTATTATAAATAAAAATGTATTGGCATTCTCATACCAATACATTTCACATTGATTAAATATTATCAATGATTATTTAGGAATACAAGCCCCTATTCAATGCGTGTTACCATCACTTGACTATGTAGGCTTTCATATCCACCGCCCATACGCACGCCACGCACAGGAGCGGTGTCTAAATAATCACGTCCTATCGCCACATAAACATGAGCTTTGGGGCTAAAATGTTGATTTGAAATGTCAAATGTGTACCAATTTCCATCTATCCATACTTCTGCCCATGCGTGGCTTGCCATATGTCCGCCTGCTTCATCATACAAATAACCTGACACATAACGTGTAGGAATTTGTAAATCTCGTAAACACGCAATAAAAACATGGCTATGGTCTTGGCAAACGCCTGCTTTTAACGCAAAGGCTTCACTTGCAGTTGTGCCTACATGGGTTACATTTTGCGTATAAGGCATATAGTTTAATAATTCAGCAGAAAACTTTTGCAAAATCTCACATTTTTTTTCAATGTGCGATTCATTGTGATAGTGTTTAAGCAATGGCTGATAAAATGTTTGCATCTCATCGGAGCAACGAGTTAAAGGTGTTGCAACGGTAAAGAGCAAATAGGGTACGCTTAAATTATCAGCAATACATTCCGTATTTGGGTCAATTTCTACCACGCCCGATGCTTGCATTTGTAAATTATCATGCGGTTCATTTCGGCTTAAAATTAACCATTCATTGCCAAAACCATCGGTTTGACTTTTAGCAACTTTCGGTAACATCACTTGCCAACGGTGTATGGTTTGATGGGCTAGATTTAGCGGTTTCATACGAATATATTGTACACTGCGTTGAGCCAATTCATCATAAAAATAATTTGTTTGATGGCTAATTTGTAATTTCATCTGGCTATCCTTTTTTCACTCACACCACTACACGCCTTGTTGTAAAATGTTGTGAAACTCTTGGCTTAATTCATGGAAATTTTGCGGATTTTGTGATTTCACCAATTGATTTGACAAACGCTCCAATTCACGCCAACGGGTATTTTCAGGCAATTCTCGAATCAAGGCTTGCACTTCAACTGACGTATGTTGCCAATCTTCTTGCAATAAAATATCACGTTCCAAATTCTCAAAACGTCTACCTAATCGCCAAAATAAACTCACAATTTCAGGTTCAGCTTTCATCGCTTGGCTACACGCTGCTAATTGCAAACTGGCAGCACGATATTTACCTGCACTCGCTAACCGCTTAATAAAGTTATATAATTCCGCTGTATCTTTTCCAATCACCCCTTTAACATCTTGGACATTTTGCTCAATGGCATTGGTCGTTTCAGGAATTTTTTGGGTTAATAATAATTGATACAAGGACTCCGCAGAAATCGGAATGCCAAACCCTAATTGTCGGATAATATGCCCAATTTCAATCTCGGTTAATTGTCCATTTTGCAACTGTGTTACTAATTGCTCATAATGGCGTAAACGTTCACTATAACGTCCTAACCACACCAAACAACTCGCCGTGGATAATAATAAAATCAATGATGATGATGTGTCTGGTCGTTTTAAAGGAATCGATAATGAAATTGGCAACGCTGAAGATGCTTGCTGTTGTAAAATCGCAGTTTGACTACTATCGACCACCCAAGTATCTTTAATTCCCCCGCCTTGTGATGAATTAACAACGAGCGACCCTTCCACCATTGCGACACGTGTCAATCCCCCTGCCACAATATCAACATCATCTCCACTTGAAAGGATAAATGGGCGTAAATCAATATGACGTGGTGCAATGCCATCTTCCGTTACGGTTGGATTAGTCGATAACGATAAAGTTGGTTGAGCAATAAAGCCTTCAGGATTCGCCAATAAACGTTTACGATAGAGTTCAATTTCTTTTTTGGTTGAGCAAGGCCCAATCAACATACCATAACCGCCAGAACCTTGCGTTTCTTTAACGACCAATTCATCTAAATTATCCAACACATAGGCTAATTCATCAGGTTTACGACATTGATAGGTTTCTACATTTGGTAAAATTGGCGTTTCATTTAGATAATATTCAATCATCGCAGGGACAAATGGATACATACTCTTATCATCTGCTACACCTGTACCGGGGGCGTTGGCAATCACCACATTTCCTGCACGATAGGCACTCATTAAGCCAGATACGCCTAAAATTGAATCTGAACGGAATGCCAATGGGTCTAAGAATGGGTCATCAATACGGCGATAAATCACATCCACTTGTACCTTACCACGCACGCCTTGAATATAGACTTTATTATCTTCCACAATTAAATCATAGCCATGAACCAAGGGTACATTCATTTCATGAGCTAAAAAGGCGTGTTCATAATAGGCACTATTAAATCGCCCTGGTGTTAAAACCACGATTTGTGGGTCATATTTATCGGTTGCCTTACTTAAGCAGGCTTTGAGCCGTTGTGGATAATCATGAATCGGTTTAATTGCCGTTTGTCGATACACATCAGATAATAAACTTTCTGAAATCCCACGGCTTTCCAACATATATGAAACGCCTGATGGTGTACGCAAATTATCTTCTAAAACACGATATTGACCTTTTTCATCACGGATTAAATCAATTCCGCTGACATGCGAATAAATGGGCTTGGCTAATTTGAGATTTAACATCCACGGTTCATAACAACCACTCGCATAGACATAATGTGCAGGCACAATACCATCTTTAATAATATGTTGTTCATGATAAATATCATGTAAAAACATATTAAGGGCTTTAATGCGTTGCTTACAGCCTGCTTCCAACATTTGCCATTCTTGTAACTCAATAATGCGTGGAATGATGTCAAATGGAATCATTCGCTCAATATTATTGGCATCACTATAGACGGTAAACGTTACACCTTTACGATAAAAAATATTGGCAGCTTGTTCATTTAATCCA
>JBHACK010000003.1:0-9946 GCA_041854545.1 Acinetobacter sp.
GTCCCCAATAATTCCCCTGCTCCACGCAATGCTAAATCTTTTTCGGCAATCACAAAGCCATCATTACTTTCTCGTAAAATATTCAGCCGTTGTTGTCCATGTGCGGATAAGGGCGGTTTATACATCAATACGCAAAAACTGGCATTTGCTCCACGTCCGACACGTCCACGCAGTTGGTGTAGTTGCGATAATCCTAAACGTTCTGCATTTTCAATCACCATAATGGACGCATTCGGTACATCGACCCCGACTTCTATCACAGTCGTGGCAATTAAGAGTTGTATTTCATTGTGTTTAAATGCAGTCATTACTTGTTGTTTTTCTTCTGCTTTCATCTTGCCATGCACTAAGCCAATGTGCAGGTGTGGAAAGCGTTGGGTGAGTTCTTGAAAAACCATCTCTGATGCCTGTGCATCTAGCGTTTCTGATTGATTCACCAAGGTACAAACCCAATACACTTGTTTATTTTCCATACAGTTTTGTACTACTCGTTGAATTACATCTTCACGGCGAGTAATCGGTACGCTAACGGTTTGAATTGGTGTACGGTTGGGCGGTAATTCATCAATAATTGAGCTGTCTAAATCGCCATATAAATTCATGGCGAGACTGCGTGGAATCGGTGTCGCACTCATGGATAATTGATGGGGCATAACCTGTTGATTTTTATCACGCAAGGCAAGACGTTGGTCAACGCCAAAACGATGTTGCTCATCAATAATCACTAATCCTAATTTGACAAATTGGACTTGTTCTTGAAATAAAGCATGAGTACCTATCACAATTTGTGCTTGATGTTGTTGTATTTCATCTAAAATGTGTTGCCGTGCCTTGCCTTTAATTTTACCGACTAACCATGTAATCTGAATGCCTAAAGGTTCAAACCATTTTTTAAAGGTGAGATAATGTTGCTCAGCTAAAATTTCGGTTGGTGCCATTAATGCCACTTGCCAACCACTTTCGACCACATGACAACACGCCATACCTGCGACAACAGTTTTGCCTGCTCCCACATCACCTTGTACAAGGCGTAACATTGGAATCGCTTTGGCTAAATCTTGGGCAATCTCCTGCGAAACACGTTGTTGTGCTTTGGTCATCTGAAATGGTAATTGTGCTAAAAATTGTGCTTTTAAGCTTTGGCTTTCGTGTATGATGGGGGCAGGTGTATGTTGAATATATGCACGGCGTTGCAATAAAGTCAGTTGATGTGCGACCAATTCTTCAAAAATTAGGCGTTGCTGTGCAGGGTGTGAACCTTGGAGCAACTGTTGCATGTTGGCAGATTTTGGCGGTTGATGGATATAGTGTAAGGCTTCAACCAAATCATAACCATTGCTAAATTCAGCAGGTAAAAGTTCTGTTAAATGATGTTGTTGCTGTTGAACGGCGGTTAAGGCTTGGGCAATAAACTCTCTTAATTTAATTTGCGTTAAACCTTCGGTGCTTGGGTAAATGGCGGTCAGTTGTGTTTTAGGTAAGGCGTGATTAGACTGTATCACATTGACTTCAGGGTGATAAAATTCAATCCCACGACTTCCTACTCGTGCTTCACCAAATACACGCAAAACATTGCCTACTGCCATACGTTCTATCATCGCTTGGTAAAAATGATAAAAACGTAATGTGGTTTTGCCACTAGCATCCGCTAAAGTAACTGCCATGGATTTACGGTTGCCTGCTGGAAAATCAACCGAACTCACCGTCCCTTGTATCAGATAGCTACGACCAACCTGTAATTGATTGATTGGAATCAATGTACTGCGGTCTTCGTAATCTCGTGGTAAATGAAACAGTAAATCATCGAGCGTTACTATCTGCAATTTTTCCAACAATGCTAATGTTTGTTTGCCAATACCTTTGAGTTGGGAAAGTTGCATCATTTTTCCTGAATAACGCTTTGATAATCGGCTAAAATTTTTTGTAGAAATAAATCTTGATGTTTATAATTTTGGCAATAAGTATCATAAAAATAATTTTCTAATACCGTTTGACTATCCATTTTATCATCAAAATAATTAGCTAATTTCCTATTTTGATTACTAATTTCTTCTTGACCTGAAAAATTTTGTTGGATATATAGTTTTTCTTGATGCAATCTATTATGTTTTAACACTCTTAGCAAAACTTGAACAAATTGGCTTTCAAAATCATGACAACGGACAAAAGCCCAAACACACTCTTTACTAAAACCTCTTTCTCTTAAATGCTTACAAAAATTTATAAATTCTTCTTGATTATCAAAATATTGATTTAGTTTTTGATTTAATGCTGACATTCTCTCTTGATATGCTGAAAAATCTTGATTTAAAGCAATATCTTTCTTTTCTTGATTTTGAAAAGAAATCGCTTTTATCCAATCATCATGTGTAAAACTGGTAGTTCTTTTATTATGTAAAAATAAAAATTTCTGATATGGTTCAAACCAAAGTGCCGATAATTTATCAAAAATATCTAAAATCGGATTCTTATGATTATCCATATATAATTTAAATTTATGTTCTAATATTTCATATAAACATTGTGGTGAAAACATAATATTTTCACGACCATGGGCATAAGTTTGTAAAATATATTCTCTTTTTTCAGAACATAAAATACTCTCTTCACGATGAAGTGGACATAATTCATCAAAATCACTATCAATCGCAATTAATTGATGAGCACTACAAATTTGTAATAATTTAGATTTTCCAGTAATCGTTTTTCCAGCATCAGAATATAATTTAATTTCATGATGTACTGCAATTTGTTGCCAAAACTGTTTATCTGTAATATCTTCAATATAAATGACACCTAATTTTTTTCGTTTTCGACTTTTCATGCTACTATATGCTTTTGCATAATCATCACGCCCCATCATAGCCATGTAGTAATTTCCTCCATATCTGTATAGACATCATTCCAACCATCCATAATTAATGCAGGGCTATGTGTAACAATAATAAATTGGGCATCAGGATTTAAAATCGTTAATTGTTTAATAAAATGTTCTTGCCAATCTAAATGCAAAGAAATTTCAGGTTCGTCCATTAAAATAATGGCTGTTTTATTTTTATCTGCATTACTTAAAGCAACACGCAATAAAATATAAATTAACTGGCGTTCACCTGATGATAAATAAGAATAATTAAGTTGTTTTTGTGTTGTTTTATCAAGATAAATTAATTCATCATCTTCATAACGGACTTGTTTACCAATTTGGTTAAAAAATAAATTTAAACTATTTTCTAAACGTTTGACCCACTCTTCTTTTTTAATTTTATTAAACTCATAAATTGTTTCACGAATTTCCATATCTAAAGCATTAGTTTGTTCTTGATTGTTTTTATTAATAATATGGTTTGCATTAGAATTAGTAAGATTAGCCTCAATTAAATCAAGATATAAATTCTCTTTAAGATTTTTACCTTGAATGGCTTTAGAAATTATCTTTTCTTGAACCGTTTCTTGAGTTTGATGTGATGATGTTGATGCCGCAACTAACACAACAGTTGTTGCAACAGATAAAATAGGATTTTTTCCAAAAAATAATAAAGGTAATAACGATGCTGGATTAAAATTTTCTTGATTTTTTGTAATATTATGTTCTATTATTTTCTCAGTAGGTAAATATTCTGTTATTGTATTATCTATGAAACAAACTTTTGCTGTATCAAAAAGAGTAATATTTTTTTCTTTTGTTTGTATTGATAATATATCATATAAAATAGATAAAATCGTAGATTTCCCACTCCCATTTACTCCCACAAGTACATTGACTTGTGGGTTTAATTTCCAACAAATATCTTTCTTACCAAATAAACCTTTGATTTGGATTTCTTCAATTTTCATCATATTCTCTACAATTTGCTTAATCAAATGATAAATCTTAGCTATCACGCCCGATATAAATCTTTATCATGCACCCCAATCAAATACAAAATCCCATCTAAACCAACGCTTGAAATATTTTGATTGGCATTTTCACGCACCAATGGTTTTGCTTTAAATGCAACGCCTAGACCTGCAATCGATAACATTGGTAAATCATTAGCCCCATCACCCACGGCAATGGTTTGTTGTAAGGAAATGCCCATACGTTCTGAAATTTGGCGTAATAATTCCGCTTTTCTTGCACCATCTACAATCACGCCTTTTACTTCGCCTGTAACAATACCATCTTGTATATCAAGTTCGTTGGCGTGGACTTCATCAATGCCTAATTTTTGTTGTAAATATTCAGCAAAATATTGGAATCCGCCTGATAAAATAGCAGTTTTATAGCCCAGTGCTTTCAGCGTTGAAATCAATCGTTCTGCACCTTCGGTGATGGTTAAACGTTCAGCAATTTTCGGTAATACGCTCGCATCTAAACCTTTTAATAAAGCGACACGGGCTTTAAAGCTGGCTTGGAAATCTAACTCGCCTTGCATTGCACGTTCTGTAATTTCAGCGACTTTATCGCCCACACCTGCTTCTAAAGCTAATTCGTCAATCACTTCTTGTTCAATCAAGGTTGAATCCATATCAAAACATACTAAACGGCGGTTACGGCGATACGGGTTATTAATTTGTACTGCCACATCAATATGTAATTCATTGGACAAACGTAAACACGCTTCACGCATAATCTGGTCGTCCATTAACGTACCATTTAAGCTAAATTGAATACAACTGCGTGGAAAATCATTTTCTTTAATGAGTGATGGACGTGCGGATAAACGTGTTACCGTTTCAATATTTAAGCCATGTTGTGAAATAATTTTTGTTACCGCTTGCAAGTCTGATGCTTTTAATTCTGGAGCAAGTGCAGTAACGATATAGCGAGTTCGTCCGCCTTCTTTTGCCCATTGCTCATACTCTTCTACAGAAATCGGTTTAAAGCGTACAGTTAAATTAATTTCTTGTGCTAACATCAGCATTTCTTTCATGGCTAATGCGGTTGCGGTGCTATCGTCCGATGCCACAAAAATCCCTAAGGTCAGTTGGTTATGAATAGTGGCTTGACCAAGGTCGAGAATTTTTAAGTTATAGCGACTTAAAACGTCCATTAAACGAGTAAATTGTCCTGCTTGGTCAGGGCCCAAAAATGAAAATAAAATAACTTCTTGCATAGGAATCACACTAATTTGGCGGAAATCGCTCACCGTTGCGTTGTTCTGCATTTTAGCATATTTCCATGTAAATGAAAAAAGCATATTGTTATGTGTCATACTAACAATATGCTTTAAACCTTTAGTTTTCGTTTAAGTATTTCACTTAGAATTTATAATTTACCCCTAAACTAAAATTACGCCCCATTTGTGGAATGTAAGGTAAAAAGGTTTCATGTGCATACACTTCTTGGTCAAGTAAGTTATTGGCTTTAAAGAAAATATCATACTCACCTTTTGCAAACTGATTTTGATAGGTCAGCCCTAAATTGACCATATGATGCCCTTGGGTTGGTAATTCAAATTTAGATACATTATCTTGTTTAAATACATGATAATATTCCATTTCCCCTTTAAAACGGTCATCAAAATCTGCTTTCAAACGTGTACCTAAACGCATTGGCGGTAAACGTGGTGTGTAACGGTCGGCTTGTGGTGTATAAGTTTTTTCACCTGTCCAGCTATTATAAGCAGTAACCGCATCAGGTAAATCCACTAAACGCCCTTTGACATAATCACCAAATACCGCCATGTGATAGGTTGGATTGAGTTGATAGCCGATATGCCCTTCAACGCCATGAAATTTTGCACCTGATTGGCTATAACGGTTAATTTTTAATGAATAGGGAGCAACCACTTTACTATTGCCCAAAGATTCATTTAAAGTTTGTAGATAAATATAATTATCAAAATCATAATAATAAGCACTGATTTGATAATCCAATTTATCGCCTTCATACCCTAAACCTAACTCAAAATTATTGGATTTTTCTTTGGTTAGGTTTTTATTGCCTACTTCAAAAGAATTGGTCGCTAAGTGCATTCCATGTGTATATAATTCTTGAGCATTTGGCAATCGTTCTTGATGTGATGCGTTAAATGACAAAGTATAATTTGGTGCAAATTTCCAATGAGCGCCTAACGCATAAGAATAGGCAGTATCTTTATATGGACGAGTATCTGCCAAGGCTTTTGCTAAATTTTCTGCACGTTCTTCATTGGCTTTTGCCACGACTGCACTATTATAACGGTTTGGCACAGGTTGCATCACCGATGTGATTTTATCCAAATCATAGTTCATGCTGATTTTTTGCGTTTCTGCACGTCCTGCCAATTCAAAAGTAACATCGTTCCATTGATATTGCTCTAAACCGAAAATACTCCAATTTTTTGTCGTATTATCATTGAGCATTTGACGACCTTTACTCACACTTGGTGATAAGGCATTATTTTTAGAATGTACATATTGAATGCCCCATACCCCTGTCAAATTACCAACAGGTTGATGGCTAAACTCTAAACGTGCAGTTGTCCCTTTATTTTTAAATGAACTGCTGACTTCATCACCTTCCTTTTCTTGGTGATGATAATCGGTTTGTGTAATGCTAGTACGCACTTTATCAACCCCTGTAAATGGTTGATTTAATTCTCCACGCACATCATAACGTTTACTGACTAACTCAATCTGCGGAATGCCGTGTTCATGATTTTCAGCTCGACCATGTATATGCCCTGCACCTGAATCAAAAGAAGGAATTTGCAAGCAATCTGCCCGTGGATTAATATAGTTGGTATCTTCTTCGTCCATCAACTGCGGATAGCTCATTAAATACGGCTTTTTTCGCTCACTGGCAGGTGAAACCACATAAGCACCACATCCTTCATACATTGGATTATGTGCAGGTAAACCGTAATTATCTTTACGGTGCGTATATGCCACACCTAAATGACCACGGTCGCCAATCCACGACAAACCAATCGAACCTGATTGCGATTTTGCCCAACTATTAGGCAAATAATCTAATTTTTCAGGCTCAACAATCGCATTTTCATACTTCGCTTTTTTGGTCGTATAATCGGACTCTTTACGAATATAATGTTGTTCAGGTTTTGGACGATAACGGAAATAAGGCGTTAAATGACGATTTGCCAACCAATGTTGATATTCTCGCTCTAAACTCGCTAAATTTTCTGGTGCAGATAAATGCTCTTTTAATGCACTTTCACTTTCAAACTCATAATGTAAATAACTTGGCGTTTTATAATTGCCTGAACGGCGGTCCAGCCCTTCTAAACGTAAAGCAACATTGGAGCCAAAGCCTAAAGTTAATCCGCCTGTAATTAATTTTTCATTACCATTGGTATTAAAACGGTAATTCAACTCACCTTCTGCACCCTTTTCAGGCAGAGCCGTTGGTAATTTATTGTCAATCACATTGACCACACCTGCTGAATTGCCCGAGCTATACAATAAAGTACTTGCTCCACGCACAAGTTCTACTTGCTTGGCTAATGTTGTATCGACCGTTACTGCATGGTCAGGGGATAAAATAGACATATCTAAAATATCACTATTATTCTGTAATACCTTAATACGTTTGCCTTCTTGCCCACGAATAATCGGTGCTGATGCCCCACTGCCATAATGGTTAGAATGAATCCCTAATTCACCTGCAAGTGCATCACCTAAGGTTGTGGCTTTTTGCTTAAAGGTTTTACCTTCAATGATTTGGTCGCTCACATTCGGACGTTTGCCTAATAAATTGCTTTCCATTTGCTCACTTTGTGCCGTAACCACAATCGTTTCCATTTCTTGAACTTCGGTAACATCTTCTTCCGCCCAAACCATCATTGATGAACCTAATGCTAGCAAGGCTAAAAATAGTTTACATTTGCGTAACATCTTGAAACCCTATTTTCATCTTTGCTGTTATATTATAACATTCTAGTCATAAAATAAAGGTTTAATGCTTAATTTTTCATCATTTTAAGCAATAAAAAAGGGGCATTTTGCCCCTAAGTTTATCTTTTTTCAAGAAATGTTTTAATGATTTTCTTTTGATGATACTGATTCATCATCATCTCGATAAATAAATTTTGGCATTTCCAAACCAAAATAAATCGCAATTAATCGTAAGGTAAAACCAAAAACTAACGTACCAATCACGGTTAATTCTAAAGATAAATGCACATAATTTAAACAAATCCAATAAAAAATCACCGAAACAAATGAAATACTGGCATATAACTCACGGCGGAACACTAATGGCACATCATTACATAAAATATCACGCAAAATTCCCCCTGAAACTCCTGTCAGCACCCCTGCAACCGATGCCACGACAAAGCCATGCCCCATTTCAATGGCAATTTGACAGCCAATCACCGTAAAGCCAATTAAGCCCATCGCATCAAGTACCAAGAAAGTTGAGCGTAAATGTTTCATCCATTTGGCAATGGTAATGGTAAATAAGGCGGCTCCACAGACCAACATCAAATATTCTGGGTGTTTGACCCACGTTAAAGGATAATGTCCGAGTAATACATCACGCACCGAACCCCCACCCAATGCCGTTACGCTGGCAATAATAATCACGCCAAACCAATCCATACTTCGTCGACCTGCGGATAACGCTCCTGTCATTGCCTCCGCAGTGATGGCAATAATGTAAATAATCGTTAATAACATGTTAAACCACTCATTGTTGTGCATGGCAATTTTATGAGTTATGTTATGTTTATGCAACAATGATTTATTTTTTAGATTAAGTTAATTGATTTTATAGAAAGTTATGACTACCATTTCATTGTAATTTTTTAGATATTTCAGTACAATAGATAAAACCCTTATTTTTTTGTGCCATCAATCACACCCAACATTCTCTCTTTTTTTTACTCTTCATAAGGTGTATCCTCATGTCGCACATGACTTTTGAAACCGATACTGAACTTATCCAGTATCGCCGTTTTCCCAATTGGGGAATCAGGAATTTGCCAGAACTGGTTCAGCAAGTTTATCATAGCCCTGAAGGTTCTTGGCTTAAACATCACATTACGGCTGGAAAAATTAAAGTTGATTTTTTTGACCCACAAGGAAATTTAACTGAAAGTAAAATTTTTTACGCCAATGATGACATTCCTCTCATTCTCCCCTTACACGGTCATAAACTTGAAATTATTGACCCTGCCTTTGAAGGATTTTTAGAATGTTTCTGTGAGCCTGATAATTATTTTGTAAAAAAACACAAAATGATTGCAACACATTCAGAAATCATTGCCTTAGTCAAGCAACTCGCTCCTTGCAAAACCTTAGATTTAGGTTGTGGTTGGGGACGAAATGCCCTGTATTTAAGCAAAAAAGGCTTTGATGTTACAGCATACGATTATAATCCAAGTTGCATTGCTCAAATTATTGATATTGCAGATGAAGAAGAATTAAACATTCATCATGCTATTTACGATATGAATACAGCAAGCCTTGCAGATGATTATGATTTTATCTTTGCAACCGTTTCTTTAATGTTTGTTCAACCTGAGCGGTTTAATGATATTATTGCGAATATACAACAACATACACGCCAAGGCGGATATAATCTCATTGTTCTCGCAATCGATACTGATGAAGTTCCTTGTCCAATTCGTTTCTCCACATTACTCAAGGCAGGTCAATTAAAAGACCATTACCCAGAGCATCAATGGAAAATCCATAAATATGTTGAAGAAATGGGTAATTTTCATAAAACAGATGAACACGGCAACCCAATAAGGGCAATGTTTGCCACTTTAGTTGCTGAAAAAATTGCAAACTAACCATAAATAACGTGATAATATGATATTATCACGTTTTTTAATGGATAATTGAACATGACACTACATCTACACTTGCCACAACCAATTCAGCCTTTAGTTTGTTATAAAACCATGCCTGTTTGGACAGTGGATACAATTCCGCCTATCTTTAAACAAAAACATAATACCAAACAAGGTACATGGGCAAAAATCAATATTTTACAAGGTTCGCTTAAACTTTA
>JBHACK010000004.1:0-23533 GCA_041854545.1 Acinetobacter sp.
ACCAAAGAAGACGTTACCATCATCAAGGTTAGCAATTTGGTTGGCAATCGCTGTAATTTCTTCAACTTCTTCTAAAGTTGCACTGTATTCTGGGTCTTCACCGCTGGTAATGTTGATGACTAAGCTCTTCGCATTCATGCTAGTTACGCCTTCAAGTAACGGACTACGAATGGCTTGTTCTGCTGCTTGGCGAGCACGGTTTTCACCACGTCCTACACCTGCACCCATCATTGCATAACCACGACTGCTCATTGCAGTTTTTAAGTCAGCAAAGTCAAGGTTAATATACCCAGGGCGAATAATTAAGTCGAAAATGTTGCGTACAGCACTTAATAATACGTCATCTACTTTACGATAGGCATCTGCCATGGTAATATTGCGATAGACTTTTAATAAGCGTTGGTTTGGAATGACCACTAAAGAATCAACATTTTCTTCAAGTGCTTCAATCCCTTTCTCGGCAGATTGTAAACGGCGTTTACCTTCAAAGTTAAATGGTGTTGTAACTACACCAACCGTTAAAATCCCCATATCTTTTGCTAATTTTGCAATGACAGGTGCGGCACCTGTTCCTGTGCCACCGCCCATACCTGCAGTAATGAATAACATATCTGTATTTTCAAGATATTGGCGGATTTCTTGTAGGCTTTCTTCAGCGGCGATTTTACCGACTTCTGGATTTGCACCTGCACCTAAACCACGTGTGCTTTGTTCACCCAACTGAATTTTATTTTCGGTATCAATACGCTCAAGTGCTTGACGGTCAGTATTGGCACAAACAAATTTAACGCCAGCAGTATTTGACATCAACATATGCTGAATGGCATTACCACCACCACCGCCTACACCAAAAACAGTAATACGGGCTTTGCCATCTTGAATACTGTTTTCATCTAAAAAAGCGAATGTGGACATAAGATAACTCCTAAATTCTGTGGCAGTTAAGTTATTAGTCGTCCATACTGCCTTGAAATTAAAACTAAATTGTTTAAATATACTGCTAACTTTAACGTATTGTCAAGTTACACAGCCTATTCGCTTACACTTACCTGCATAGTGTATCATTTTTTTGTTATTTCTCACAATGTCCGAATGTGATACTCACAAAAAAATAAAGCTACCATACAGTATTTTTGCTTACAGCAATCAACATTTTTTTGTTGATTGTGTTGGCGTTAAATATGCTTTTTAAATAAAGCCACAAAATTTCGCCATATATTCGCAAGATTTTGCCAAAGTGATAAATTCTCTGGATTATCCCCAGTTACAACAGATGTTGTATCATTTTGACTAAATAATAACAATCCTGTTGCTGTTGCATAACGCACTTGACCTAAAAGTTCTGCTTGTGCAGCATCATGTGCTTGAACTGCTGGGTGTGGGTTTGCAATATGTACGGTAACACCTAAGTTTTTACGAGCAAAAGATACCATGCCATCAATATCGCTTGCTTCGCCAGACAATACAACACCGTGTTGTAAAAAGCCTAACATATTCTCTTGATTTAAGTAGTTTTTGACCTGTAATAAAATTTCGTTGTAACGTGCAACAATAATTTCTACTAAGTCCGCTCGACTGATGGTGCGTGTACCATCAATCATATTGACTTGTATCATTTGTTCAGGTTTAAAACTGTCAAAATCCAAACTACCATATTGAATTTTTAATTTTTCGGCTTCTTCTGTGGTTGTTTTTAGAATAGCGGCAATATCTCGTGTTACCACATCTCCACCTACAGGTAAGGTGTCAATCATCAACAATCGCCCTTCTAAATAAACAGCGATACTGGTCGTTGATGAGCCAATGTTCACCAATGCTACACCATATTCTTTTTCATCTGGCAGAAGGCTACTTTCCGCTGTGGCTAAACTAGAAACGACAATATTATCCACATGAATATTGGCTTTTTTCATTGCTTGGCGAATATTTTGCATAATACTCGTTGGCATCATGATAAAGCGGTAATGTCCTGTTACTTGCTGTGCAGTCATTCCTATTGGTGATTGTATCCAATCTTCATTGCCATCAAGTTCATATCCCATTGGAATCACATTTACAATATGGTAATCCGAACGATGACAGCGAGTTTTGGCGACTTCTAAGGCTTTGTTTAACTCATGTTCACTAATAATATTATCTTCTGTATGAACACGAGCACTACCTGTGTTATATTCACTGTACAGCTCCGCACTTGGAATAGAAACCCAAGCACTATGAATGCGACAAGATGCTTCTGTTTCTGCATCTTGTACAGCTTGTTTAATTGCTGATGTAACTTGATTTAAATCAACAATTTTTCCTTTATTCATACCACGATTTGTTGCATGTGCCATACCAATCACTTCGAGTTGATTTGGGGCATGGACATGTGCAATTAATACTGAAACTTTTGATGTTCCAATATCCAGTGCCACAACCGATGAAACTGTATCATTCATGCTGTTCTACCATAATTTTTTGTGTACATTGACATTTCTCACCACTTGCTATCCCATTTACTGCGTTGTACGCATAACAAACCGCCCTTTTTCGTAACGGGCGGGTTGTGCATTTCGCCATTGGATAGCTAAACCATTTTGATATCGCAAATCTATTTTTTCAATGCGTGATAATACAGGTTTTAACTCTCTTTGTGCAATGGCACTTAAATGTTGCAATTTTTGTAGGGTTTTATCTTGGTCAACCACGATTTTAACCCCATTACTTAATTGCATTGACCATGTCATCCGCTCTGTTAAATCGAGCCGTGTTACACGCAAGCCAAGCGGATAAAAAAGGTAGTTAATTTCTTGATACATTCGCATGATGTCTTTGACTTGGTCAACCGACCCCGATAAAATGGGTAGATTTTTTTCACCTTGCCCATAATATAAGCTAAAGACATCACCTGTATCACTGACCCATCGTCCTGTATTGCCCCATTGGGCAACCGCTTGACGTGGAATCACCTGTATTTGGATTTTTTTCGGCCATGCTCGAGAGACCACGACTTCATCAACCCATTGTTGTTTCAATACTGCATCACGAATTTGCAATAAATCAATTTGTAAAAAATGCTCTTGCTTAATATTTTTTAATTGTTGTTCAAGCATTTGCACTTCTTGTGGTGTTCTTGCCCCCACAATGTCAAGTTCAACTTGTTCCCCTGCCGTTACCATTTTATAACTTGAATACAGGGCTAAACCACAGCAAACAACTGCAAATACAATCAATAACCAACTTATCGCCCCTGATAAAAATTGGCGATACTGGCTTTCAGCATCCGGTAAGGGGCTGATTGCAGATTGTGGTTTAGGGTCTTTGGAACGTGAAAAAAATGACATAAAAAAGAGAGAACCTTAGCTTAAGGTTTGTTCTAAAATAGTCAAACACAACGCATCAAAACTATAGCCAACAGCAGCTGCAGCTTTTGGCACTAAAGAGTGGTCGGTCATTCCTGGTACGGTGTTTACTTCTAACAACCAGAAATTACCTTGCTCATCTTGCATGGCATCAACACGTCCCCAACCTTTGGCACCGACCGCTTGGAAAGCTTTTAAAGATAAGGCTTGTAATAAAGTTTCTTCTTCATCACTTAAACCACTTGGAATACCGTATTGTGTATCATTACGTTGATATTTCGCTTCAAAATCATAAAACGCCACTTCTTTTGGCGGTTGTAAACGGATAATTGGCAATGCTTTATCACCTAAAATCACGATGGTAAATTCACGTCCTGTAATCCATTTTTCAGCCATCACCACCGCATCATGTTGGCTAGCATTTTTAACTGCTTGAGCAAAGTCTTCTTTTTTCTCTACTTTGCTCATGCCAATGCTCGACCCTTCATGTACTGGTTTAATCATCAATGGTAAACCTAAGGCATCAATCACATCATCTACATTGGTATTGGCATCAACCATGCGATAAGGTGCGGTTGGTAATTCACTCCCTTGCCAAACTTGCTTGGTTTTCATTTTATCCATCGCAATGGCAGAACCTTGCACCCCTGTTCCTGTATAAGGAACGTTTAACCATTCTAATGCACCTTGAATTGCACCATCTTCACCACCACGACCATGTAATACAATAAATGCACGGTCATATTGTGTTAATTCGGTGATTGAGCGTGTTTTTGGGTCAAACGCTTCAGCATTGACACCCGAGCGTACTAATGACTCTAATACGGCTTGTCCACTATTTAATGAAACTTCACGTTCAGCTGAAATTCCACCGAACAATACCGCCACTTTTCCAAATTTTTCTTGATGGGTCATAAGGTTACACTCTTAAACAGTTTCTGATGATTCAGGATTTAAATAGAGATGATGTTGAGCCAATTCAACTGAAATTGCACCGACATTCCCTGCACCTTGGGTTAAAAGCAAATCATTTGGCTGTAATACATTCTTTAAAATGGTTGATAAATTTTGGCTATCGATTGGGTCAATTAAAATTGGTTCAACCACACCACGCAAACGAATACTGCGTGCTAAAGAACGGCTGTCTGCTCCAACAATCGGTTTTTCTCCTGCTGGATAGACTTCAAGTAATAATAATTGGTCAACATGAGATAAAACATCGACAAAATCATCAAAACAATCACGTGTACGGCTATAACGATGTGGTTGGAACATCATCACTAAACGGCGGTCTGGATGGCTTTCTCGTGCAGCTTTGATGGTTGCTTCAACTTCTTTTGGATGATGTCCATAATCATCGACTAATTTAACATTGCCATCACCTAAAGCAAATTCGCCTTGCACTTGGAAACGGCGTCCGACACCGCTAAATCCTGCTAATGCACGGCTAATCGCTTCATCAGATACGCCTTCATCAGTTGCAATCCCAATCGCTGCTAACGCATTTAGGACGTTATGTAACCCCGGTTGATTAATCGTTAAACGTAATGGTGCTTTATCTTTACGCAATACGGTAAAGTGGCTACGCATACCATCTTGTTCCACATCAATCGCACGAATGTCATTATCTTCATTAAAACCATAGGTTAAAACAGGGCGACCAATGCGTGGTAAAATTTCACGAATATTGGCATCATCACCACATACAACCGCTAAACCATAGAATGGTAAACGTTGTAAGAATTGTACAAAGGTATCTTTTAAAACATCAAAACTACCGCCATAAGTGTCCATATGGTCAGCGTTAATATTAGTAATAATTGCCGCCATCGGCTGTAAGTATAGGAATGATGCGTCCGATTCGTCTGCTTCAGCGACCATATAACGGCTTTCACCTAAACCAGCATTTACGCCAGTACTATTTAACAAACCGCCAATCACATAGGTTGGAGATAAGCCCCCTTCAGCAAGCATTGTGGTCAATAAACTGGTTGTTGTGGTTTTACCATGTGTTCCTGCAACCGCAATGCCATGACGATAACGCATTAATTCGCCTAACATTTGAGCACGGCGAACCACAGGAATACGTTGTTCTAAAGCAGCTTTAATTTCTGGATTTTCAGGGTCAATCGCTGTTGAAACGACTAATACATTTGCTCCATGAATATTGTGTTCATGATGTCCAATAAACACATGTACGCCATGTTCTTCTAAACGTGTTGTTGTTTTTGACGCTTTAATGTCTGAACCCGTTACTGTATAGCCTTGATTTTTTAATACTTCGGCAATACCACACATACCAGCACCGCCAATCCCAACAAAATGAAGGTGTTGGATACGACGCATTTCAGGGACTTTGTTCAACTGTTGCATAAAGTTAACCATCCATAAATTCATTGTTGGGTAAGGTCATCAACCAATTTTGCCACTTGTGTGGTTGCTTCTGGTTGAGCAAGTTGGCGTGCTTTTACCGCCATTTCTGCTAAAACTTGACGATTCATTAAAGGTGCTAAAAGTTCGTATAATGAATCGACAGTCATTTCTCGTTGTGGGCAAAGTTTCGCTGCCCCATGTTTCACTAAATATTGAGCATTTGCCGTTTGATGGTCATCTACAGCGGTTGGTAACGGAATAAAGACTGCTGCCACCCCTGCGGTTGCAATTTCGGTTACCGTTAATGCCCCTGCTCGACAAATGATTAAATCGGCATCACTATAGGCTTGTGCCATATTGTCAATAAAGGGTTGAACCTTAACATGAACATTGCTATTTACACCAATATAGCCTTCTTGTGTGGTTTCTAATTGTTGTTGTCCACATTGATGTAAAATGTCTAAGGCTAAATCAAAACGTCTTAGGGCTTGTGGCACGGTTTTATTTAAGGCTTGAGCCCCTAATGAACCGCCAACAACTAAAATATGTAAGGGTTGTTGTGCTTTTTCACGTTCATCATATCGCCATTGTGGGCTTAAGGTGTCGCTAATTTCAGCACGAATGGGATTTCCTGTGGTCAAAATTTTGTTTTGAGCAGGAAAGGTATTTGGAAAGGCTTGGCACACAAGATTTGCTATGCGTGCTAATTGAGTATTGGTAAACCCTGCAATCGCATTTTGTTCATGAATTAACATTGGAATGCCTAATGCTTTTGCCGCTAATCCACCCGGCCCTGCAACATAACCGCCAAATCCTGCCACGACATCTACCTTATGTTTTTTCATATAATTCATGGCGTCCATCATGGCTTTTAAGATTTTGACAGGGGAAATTAAGGTGCGTAATAAGCCATTGCCACGCAAACCTTGAATATCAATGGTACAGCGTTGAATGCTGTCTTCTTTGCTTAATAAACGGTTTTCCATGCCATTGGGGGTAACAAGCCATGACACTTTGTAGCCTTGTTGTTGTAGTTGTTTAGCAACCGCTAACGCAGGAAACACATGACCGCCTGTACCAGCAGCCATCATCATTACATGTTTAACGTGGGTTTGGGTTGATTGTGTGGACACGGAAAATTTTATCTCAAAAGGGTTAAAAAATAATTTGACGTAATATTATAATGACTTTTTCAGATTAAACCTATAGGAATATACATAATTATGACATTTCCGCCCTTGATTATTTTTGTTTTTTGTAACTTGTTTTTGCTTTTGGATTAAAATTTAGACGTTGTTTTTTTTAATTGGGTTGAGTTGATTCTGCTTATTTCTATGTTGAAGATTTTCTGTGTATATCGTACTGACTTATCCACAGACTCTGTTTTCTTTCGATAGATTGTAAACAATATACTAAAGTATGACTTGAAATTGTTAATTTATCATCCTATAATCGAGTTATTGTAAACAATAGGTTGTGTACCTTGAGTAAAGAAACTTCTCTCACTTTAACTCATCATGTGTATCAGCAAATCTTAGATGCCATTGTGTGTGGACAAATTCCTGCAGGGAGTAAAATCTCTGAAACGGAACTTGCCAATACATATGGGGTCAGTCGTGGGCCTTTGCGTGAAGCGATTCATCGTTTAGAAGGGCAAAAGCTATTACAACGAACAGCACATGTTGGGACACGTGTGGTGTCTTTATCAAGACAACAACTCATTGAGCTTTATCAAATTAGAGCCAATCTAGAGGGTTTGGCTTGTCGTCTCGCCGCTGAGCGGTTAGATAAACAAGCCATTTTAAATTTACGTCATCTTCTTCAATTACACGCCAATGACCCTAATGTTCAAGCAGGAACGGGGTATTATCTACAAGAAGGTGATGACGATTTCCATTATTGCATTATTCGTAGTTGTGGTAATGCAATGTTGGAGCAGATGTTGTGCGATGAGCTGTATCATTTAATTCGTATGTATCGGATTCAGTTTTCTAAAACGCCTAATCGTCCACATCAAGCATTAAATGAGCATATTCGTATTTTAGATGCCATTGCTGAAGGTGATGGTGAATTAGCCGAAGTGTTAATGAATCGTCATATCATGGCATCGTGTAAAAATATTCAATCTCAATTAGACGCTGTTAAATAAGTTCATCTCATTAGGTGCTGTATTTAACGCTACCATTCAGGAGAATTTTTATGGCAAATGCTGGACAGTTATTTCGTGATGCCGTTGCAAGTGAACATCCGTTACAAGTCGTGGGTACGATTAATGCTAACCATGCCTTGCTTGCAAAACGTGCAGGATTTAAAGCAATTTATTTATCAGGGGGCGGAGTTGCTGCAGGGTCGCTAGGGTTGCCTGATTTAGGGATTAGTAATCTTGATGATGTTTTAACCGATGTTCGCCGTATTACTGATGTATGTGATTTACCGCTGTTAGTTGATGCAGACACAGGGTTTGGTTCTTCTGCGTTTAATATTGCCCGTACTACAAAATCGCTGATTAAATTTGGTGCGGCTGCTATGCACATTGAAGACCAAGTGGGGGCGAAGCGTTGCGGACATCGTCCAAATAAGGCGATTGTTTCTACTCAAGAAATGGTAGATAGAATTAAAGCAGCAGTTGATGCACGTGGTAGTGATTCTTTTGTAATTATGGCTCGTACCGATGCTTTAGCGGTAGAAGGTTTGCAAGCTGCGATTGACCGTGCAGGGGCATATATTGAAGCAGGTGCAGATATGTTATTCCCTGAAGCGATTACGGAATTGGCAATGTATAAGCAATTTGCAGATGCAACCAATGTGCCAATTTTAGCGAATATTACCGAATTTGGCTCTACCCCACTTTATACTACAGAAGAATTAGCGTCTGTTGATGTCAGTTTAGTGTTGTATCCGTTATCGGCATTCCGTGCCATGAATAAAGCCGCTGAAAATGTGTACACCGCTCTACGCCGTGATGGTACACAAAAGAATGTCGTGGATACGATGCAAACTCGTCAAGAATTGTACGAGCGTATTAATTATCATGCGTTTGAACAGCATTTAGATGCGTTATTTGCGAAAGATAAATAATCTTTTGGCAAGCCATATTCAACTTTAGTACAAGATTTACCCTTTTTAGTTGTTTTTTGGCTATGATTATGATGATGTGAAGGTGATTGATTGACGTTCACATCATCAAACAGTACTCACCCATTAGGAAGAAAGGAAGAAGTTATGAGTAATACTGAACAAACCCCAACATTTAAGCCGAAAAAGTCGGTTGCATTAAGCGGTCAAGTGGCAGGGAATACTGCATTATGTACCGTGGGTCGTAGTGGAAATGATTTAAGCTATCGTGGTTATGATATCTTAGATTTAGCAAAGCATTGCGAGTTTGAAGAAGTTGCCCATTTATTAGTACATGGACATTTGCCAAATAAGTTTGAATTGGCAGCATATAAGCAAAAATTAAAGTCTTTGCGTGGTTTACCAATTCGTGTCATTCAAGTGTTAGAAAGTTTACCTGCTCACACGCACCCAATGGACGTGATGCGTACTGGTGTTTCAATGATGGGCTGTGTTCACCCAGAGCGTGAAAGCCAACCTGCATCGGAAGCACGAGATATTGCAGATAAATTAATTGCGAGCTTAGGCTCAATGTTATTGTATTGGTATCAATATTCGCACAATGGTAAACGTATTGACGTTGAAAGTGAAGAAGATAGCATTGGCGGTCATTTCCTACATTTATTACACGGTAAACGTCCAAGCGAAAGCCATGTCAAAGCAATGCATATTTCTTTGATTTTATATGCTGAACATGAATTTAACGCATCGACCTTTACTTCTCGTGTGATTGCAGGTACAGGCTCTGATATTTATTCATGTATCACAGGTTCAATCGGGGCATTAAAAGGCCCTAAACATGGCGGTGCAAACGAAGTCGCTTATGATATTCAAAAACGTTATCGTAATGCAGATGAAGCAGAAGCGGATATTCGTGAGCGTATCGGTCGTAAAGAAATCGTGATTGGTTTCGGACACCCTGTTTATACTGTTTCTGACCCACGCAATGTGGTTATTAAGCAAGTGGCAAAAGATTTGTCTGCTGAAACAGGGGATATGCGTTTATTTGATATTGCAGAACGTTTAGAAACTTTAATGTGGAACGAGAAAAAAATGTTCCCGAACCTTGATTGGTTCTCTGCGGTATCGTATCAAAAATTGGGTGTACCAACAGCAATGTTTACCCCATTGTTTGTTATCGCTCGTACAACAGGTTGGGCGGCTCATGTTTTAGAGCAACGTGCTGATGGTAAGATTATTCGTCCAAGTGCGAATTATACAGGCCCTGATGATTTGGCATTTGTTCCGATTGATGAGCGTTAATCACTGATTGATATATTCAGTATAAACATAAGCCACCTAAAGCCCAAGTGTTTTGGGTGGCTTTTAAGTAATATAAATTAATAGAGAGGTTATTATGTGTAATCAAATAAATTTAGAATATGATTATAGGTTCTGTTGTTTTATAGATATTTTGGGATTTAAAAACCACATTAACGAATTAGAGGTTAATGATGAGCCAAATATGGATAAGGTTAAAAGTATTCACGAAGCCTTAGAAAATATCAAGGAAATGGGGGAAAATTCAAAAAAAAGGTAGGCCTACTGGTAAATTTTATCAATTTTTAGACTGTATAGTAATTTCTTTTTCTTTTGATGAAAAAGGTCAATTATTCTATGTTTTATCATTAATATTATACATTCAAACAAAATTAGTTCAAATGGGATTTTTAATTAGGGGTGGAATATCAATCGGCAGATTATTTCATTCAGATAATTTTATTTTTGGAGATGCTTTAATTAAAGCTTATGAATTAGAAAGTAAATATGCAAAATATCCTAGGATTATTTTAGATGACGAAGTTATTGAAATAGCCACTAAATATGGGGAACATTCGCCACAAGAGGAAGAAGATTACTATAAAGAACTAGTTACGAGAGATGATGATGGTTGGTTATATCTAGATTATTTTGAAAAAGCCATGTCTGAATTTGATAATCCTCTTGAAACAGATAAGGGGCTGATTAATGAGTGTTCAAAGTATATTTCAAATATTGAAAAAAACTTTTTATCCAATTGGAATTCTAAGGATAAAAAAAACAGTATTTATGAAAAATTGTTTTGGTTGAGCAAAAAAATAAGTAAGTTTCAAGAGAAATTATCTAACCCCCACCAAAATTAATTTTATTTTCAATGGAGTAGCCAAATGAGCCAATACCGTAAACCACTTGCTAACAGCAATGTTGATTATTATGACGTTGTACAAGCCGTTGAAGATGTCAAACAAGGCAGTTATGCAACACTCCCTTATACATCTAAAGTGCTTGCAGAACAACTTGTTCGCCGTGCAGAGCCTGAGCATTTAACGGACTATTTAACGCAATTAATTGAACGTCGCCAAGACTTAGATTTCCCTTGGTACCCTGCTCGTGTCGTGTGCCATGATATTTTAGGGCAAACGGCATTGGTCGATTTAGCAGGTTTGCGTGATGCGATTGCTGAACAAGGGGGCGACCCAGCCAAAGTCAATCCTGTTGTACCAACACAACTGATTGTTGACCACTCATTAGCCGTAGAATATGGCGGTTTTGACCCTGACGCATTTGCCAAAAACCGTGCTGTTGAAGACCGCCGAAATGATGACCGTTTCCATTTTATTGACTGGACAAAAACCGCATTTAAAAATGTCGATGTGATTCCAGCAGGTAACGGCATTATGCACCAAATTAATTTGGAAAAAATGTCGCCTGTAATTCAAAATCGAGATGGTGTTGCTTTCCCTGATACTTGTGTCGGTACAGATAGTCATACGCCACATACAGACGCATTAGGGGTGATTTCTGTCGGTGTGGGCGGATTAGAAGCTGAAACGGTCATGCTTGGACATCCATCTATGATGCGTTTACCTGACATCATTGGTGTAGAATTAGTCGGTCAGCGTAAAGCAGGCATTACCGCAACGGACATCGTCCTTGCGCTTACTGAATTTTTGCGTAAAGAGCGTGTGGTCGGTGCATATTTGGAATTTTTTGGTGAAGGTGCGGACAGTATGTCTGTTGGCGACCGTGCGACCATTTCCAACATGACGCCTGAATATGGGGCAACTGCTGCCATGTTCTATATTGACCAAAACACCATTGATTATTTAACTTTAACTGGTCGTGAGCCTGAACAAGTCAAATTGGTTGAGCAATATGCAAAAACTGTTGGACTTTGGGCAAGTGATATGGTGAAAGCTGAATATCCAAGAGTATTGCGTTTTGATTTATCAACCGTAACTCGTAATATTGCGGGCCCTAGTAACCCACACGCTCGTGTATCAACCAGCGATTTAAAAGCCAAAGGCATTGCAGGTGTTGTTGAACAACGTGAAGATGGCTTAATGCCTGATGGTGCGGTGATTATCGCAGCGATTACGTCTTGTACCAATACATCAAACCCACGCAATACCGTTGCAGCAGGCTTGCTTGCTCGTAAAGCCAATGAACTTGGTCTGACTCGTAAACCTTGGGTGAAATCATCGTTTGCCCCTGGGTCAAAAGCAGCGGCATTATACCTAGAAGAAGCAGGCGTATTGGGTGATTTAGAAAAATTGGGCTTTGGTATCGTGGCGTATGCGTGTACGACCTGTAATGGTATGTCTGGTGCATTAGACCCGAAAATTCAACAAGAAATTATTGACCGTGATTTATATGCAACAGCGGTACTTTCTGGCAACCGTAACTTTGACGGACGTATTCACCCGTATGCAAAACAAGCATTCTTAGCCAGTCCGCCACTTGTGGTTGCTTATGCGATTGCAGGAACAATTCGTTTTGATATTGAAAATGATGCGTTAGGTTTTGATAAAGATGGTAAGGCAATTTATCTTAAAGATATTTGGCCTTCTGATGAAGAAATTGATGCTTTGGTGCAGTCTTCTGTTAAACCTGAACAATTCCGCAAAGTGTATATCCCAATGTTTGATTTAGGTCAGGCTGAACAGGCAGAAAGTCCATTGTACAACTGGCGTGAAATGTCCACTTATATCCGCCGTCCGCCATATTGGGAAGGTGCTTTGGCTGCTCCACGCACGCTCACGCATATGCGTCCGCTTGCCATTTTGCCTGATAATATCACCACTGACCATTTATCGCCATCTAATGCGATTGTGCGTAATTCGGCAGCAGGGGAATATTTGGAAAAAATGGGCGTGCCTGAAGAAGATTTCAACAGTTATGCAACGCACCGTGGCGACCATTTAACCGCTCAACTTGCAACCCTTGCCAATCCTAAATTATTTAATGAAATGGTATTAAATGATGATGGTTCGGTAAAACAAGGCTCGCTTGCTCGTGTTGAACCTGATGGCAAAGTCATGCGGATGTGGGAAGCGATTGAAACTTATATGAACCGTAAACAACCGCTGATTATTGTCGCAGGGGCAGATTATGGTCAAGGTTCAAGTCGAGATTGGGCAGCCAAAGGCGTGCGTTTGGCAGGGGTTGAAGCGATTGTGGCAGAAGGGTTTGAGCGTATTCACCGTACAAACTTAATTGGTATGGGCGTGTTACCACTTCAATTTAAAGATGGGGTCAATCGTAAAACGCTTAAACTTGATGGTACAGAAACTTATAGCGTGATTGGCAATTTAACACCACGTGGTGATGTGATTCTTGTGGTTGAACGTGCCAATGGTGAAATGGTTGAAGTGCCTGTTACCTGTCGCCTAGATAGCGATGCTGAAGTCAAAACGTATAATGCAGGTGGTGTACTTCAGCAGTTTGCGAAAGAGTTTTTGGCGAATGGGTAAGTTTTGCTAAAAGCTAGGTAAAGATAAGACGGTTTTCATGGTAAAATCGTCTTGTTTTTCAGTTTTGCTTTTAATTTTAGGATTGTATCATGTCAAATCAAATTAGTTTAGATAAATTATTTATCAAAGATATTTTTCAAAAATGGTATCGTATTCCAAGTTACCAAAGACCGTATGTTTGGGAAAAAGACCAAATTTTTAATTTACTTGATGATATTACCAATGCTTATATTAGAGATGAAAAAAGCGAATACTTTTTAGGCTCACTGGTTTTGCAAGAAAAAGAAAATAAAGGTTATCAAGATTTTGATATTCTAGATGGACAACAGCGTCTCACAACATTGTTTCTAATAACTGCTGTTATTCGTGATTTAACCGAGAATGAAGACCGCAAAAAAACTTGCCAAGAAAGTATTTTTAGAAACGGCAATAAAGACGATAATATTCCTGAAAGACTAAGGATAATTTTTGATATTAGAGATGAAGTTCAAGACTTCGTTAATACTTATGTTAAAAAGAATGGTGAAACTTTATCAGAAAAAATCAAAGATATTGCAGGAGATAAAAAGCAAAATCAATCCGTATACAATATGGCGAATGCAATATTATATATCCAACAATATTTTAATGAAAAAGATAATATAGATGAATTTTTTCCATTTTTAAGAACCAAAGTCCTTTTGATTTCCGTATCAACAAAAAATTTAGATGATGCCTTTAACTTATTCACGGTATTAAATAATCGTGGAATGAAATTAAGAAGTGCTGATATTTTAAAATCAGATAATCTTAGCCTGATTGAAGACAAGATTGAAGTTTCTAAGTATGCAAAACGTTGGGAACAAATAGAAAGTTATTTTGGTGAAGATTTTGATAAATTCTTATCTCATTTACAAAGTATTTTAACCAAAGAAAAAGCAAGATTAAACCTATTAGATGAATTTGAGAAAAATGTCTTTAAAGCAAATAAATTAAATAAAGGAAAAGACTTTTTTGATTTTGTTAAAAAATACAAAGAACACTATGAGTTTTTATTTGACAGCAATCAAAGTTTGGAACTAAAAAATTTAATCAAGCTAATGCAGGTTGGATTTGTTAGTGATTTGTGGGTTGCTCCACTGCTTCGCTATTATGATAAATTTGGTAAAGAAAATTTAGTTGATTTTGCCAAAAAACTAAACAACAAATTTGCAAGTGATTGGATTGCTAACTTAACTCCAACCACTCGTATTTATAATATGAATGAAATTATCACAAAAATTGAAAATGCACAAAATATAAATGATTTACTTAATCATGATTGCTTAAAAATTGATAAAAAATCAATTTTAGAATTTATACAAGGAGATATTTACGGCAAACGACCAGCTCGCTATATTTTATTGCTAGTTAATTATTTATACCATAGCAAAGAAACAGAATTTGTTATCCCTAATACTATTTCTGTAGAACATATTTTGCCACAAAATCCAAAAGATAATAGCCAATGGAAAAAAGATTTTGATGACGAAAGCCGTATGGAATGGACGGATAAAATTGGTAACTTAATCATTATTTCTCGTAGAAAAAATTCATCTCAAAGCAATAATGATTTTATCACCAAAAAAGAAAAGTATTTTAAAGGCAATGTAGAATTGGGACGCTCAGCTGGAATTATGTCAGGCTATCAATGTTGGACATTGACAGAATTGCAAGATAATCACCAAAAAACGCTTAAAATTCTCAAAGAAAACTATGGAATACAGGAGTAATCATGCAAACATCCGTCAAAGCCACTTATATGCGTGGCGGTACTTCAAAAGGTACATTTTTTAACTTAACCGACTTACCTGAACGTTGCCAAGTGGCAGGTTCTGCTCGTGATAACTTTTTATTGCGTGTCGTGGGTAGTCCAGACCCTTATGGCAAGCAAATTGACGGTTTGGGTAATGGTTCATCATCAACATCAAAAGTGGTGATTTTATCCAAATCCGATGTCGCAGACCATGATGTCAATTATCTATTTGGGCAAGTTGCCATTGACAAAGCGATGATTGACTGGTCAGGAAACTGTGGTAATCTCACCGCAGCGGTTGGTAGTTTTGCCATCATGAATGGCTTAGTATCAGCGGATAAAATTCCTGAAAATGGTATTTGTGAAGTCAAAATTTGGCAACAAAATATCAGCAAAACCATTATTGCTCATGTGCCGATAGTTAATGGTCAAGTGCAAGAAACAGGCGATTTTGAACTTGATGGCGTAACCTTCCCTGCAAGTGAAGTAAAAATCGAATTTATTGACCCTGTGGACAGCGATGGCGATATGTTCCCAACAGGTAATTTAGTGGATACTTTAGATGTGCCTGATGTTGGCACATTTGATGTTACGCTGATTAATGCAGGGATTCCAACGGTCTTTTTGCGTGCCAAAGATTTAGGCTTTACTGGTACAGAATTACAAAAAGACATTAACTCAAATGCAGAAATTTTAGCAAAACTAGAAAAAATCCGTGCTTATGGTGCGGTAAAAATGGGCTTAATTTCGGACATTAAAGAAGCTGAAACTCGCCAACATACTCCAAAAATTGCGTGGGTTGCTAGTCCTGCCGACTATGTGGCATCAAGTGGTAAAACCGTTCAAGCCAATGAAATCAATTTGCTCGCTCGTGCTATGAGTATGGGTCAATTACATCATGCGATGATGGGGACAGCGTCCGTTGCGATTGGGACGGCAGCCACAATTGTGGGGACATTGGTCAATGAAGTCGCAGGCGGTCAAGCTTTGACGGAAGTGCGTTTTGGTCATCCATCAGGGACGCTTTTGGTTGGCGGTCAATCTGAACTGGTTGATGGTAAATGGACAGCGAAAAAAGTGTCGATGAGTCGTTCTGCACGGCGTTTGATGGTCGGTGAAGTGTTTGTGCCTGCCGATTGTTTCTAAATCCTTGCCTTAATTTTAAAATGGTTGGTACATTTGATGTATCAACCATTTTGTTTTTAAAACACATTTGCTAACGATTTTATGCGTTTTTTCGTTAAATTAGACTGCTCAATATCTTAAAAATTTGTTATAGTTATCGTTTTATTTTGACTATTTTAATATCACATGAACGCATCGATTCAAACTGCTTTACAGCACGCCATTGAGCATTTAAAAACTGAAAATGTTATTCCGCAAGATTGGGAAAATAAAAGTGTTTTAACTCGCACCAAAGACCGTAGCCACGGCGATTTTGCCTCAAATATTGCGATGGTTGCCTCAAAAAGTGCAGGTATGAAACCTCGTGATTTAGCTGAAAAAATCGTTTCTGCTCTACCACACGTTGCAGAAATTAGTAAAGTCGAAATTGCAGGGGCAGGGTTTATTAACTTTTTCTTAAATGCTGACCAACGTTTTGCGGTATTAGAGCAAATTTTGGCTCAAGGCGAACAGTTTGGACGTAGTCAAGTCAATGCAGGACAAAAAATTCAAGTTGAATTTGTATCAGCGAATCCAACCTCAAGCCTACACGTTGGGCATGGTCGTGGGGCTGCCTATGGCATGACGGTTGCCAATTTATTGGAAGCAACTGGGGCAAGTGTTGAGCGTGAATATTATGTCAATGATGCAGGTCGGCAAATGGATATTTTGGCGACATCAACCTATTTACGTTATTTAGAATTACTTGGGCAAACCATTGTTTTTCCTAAAAATGCCTATCAAGGCGATTATGTAAAAGACATCGCTCAAAGTATTATTGACCAAGATGGCAAAGATTATGTCCGCCCTGTTGCTGATGTTTATGCTAATGTGCCTGAAGATGTTCAATATGCGGAACATTTAGATGAAAAAGGCGAAAAAATCATTTTATCAGGCGATAAAGAAAAGCATATTGATGGTTTAATCGCCAATAGCCAACAACTATTAGGTGATGATTATCGTATTTTCCATCAAGCGGCATTAAGTGCGATTTTAGATGATATTAAACAAGATTTAGGCGAATTTGGTGTTCAGTTTGACCGTTGGTTTAGTGAAGCCTCATTGGTTGAAAAAATTGATGAAGCTTTAGACACTTTACAACAACGTGGCTATTTATATGAGCAAGATGGCAATCTTTGGTTTAAATCGACTGAATTTGGCGATGAAAAAGACCGTGTTGTTAAACGTCGTAATGGACAAACCACTTATTTTGCCTCAGACATTGCCTATCATTTAGATAAGTTACAACGTGGTTATACCCATATTGTTGATATTTGGGGTTCTGACCATCACGGTTACATTGCTCGAGTCAAGGCTGCCATTCAAGCGATGGGCTTTGACCCTGCAAAATTAACCGTGTTATTGGTGCAATTTGTTAGCTTATGGCGTGGCGGTGAGATGGTGCAAATGTCATCTCGTTCTGGGCAATATGTAACCTTGCGTGAGTTGCGTGAAGAAGTAAGCAACGATGCCGCACGTTTTTATTATGTAATGCGTAAATCTGAACAACATATTGATTTTGATTTAGATTTAGCCGTTTCTCAAAGTAAAGATAATGCGGTGTATTATATCCAATATGCTCATGCTCGCATTTGCCGTATGTTGGAAAAAGTACCAAGTTTTGATGTTACGCAAGCTCAAAATGTGGTTTCTCGTTTAACTTTAGATGTGGAAACTGAAATTTTAGCAAAATTAGCGTCTTATCCTGATATTGTGGTGCGTGCAAGTCATGCTTATGAACCGCATCAAATTGGGAATTATCTCAAAGAATTATCTGCATTGTTCCACGGTTGGTATAATGAACATCGTGTGTTAAATGATGATGATATGGACTTAACCCATGCTCGTTTAGCGTTGTCCGTTGCAGTGCAACAAGTGATTAAAAATGGTTTAACCTTATTGGGTGTTTCTGCCCCAACCGCAATGTAAGGGAAATCCGCCATGTCGCAACAACGTAAACAAGCAATTTCAGACAATCCTAGCGATGAGCCTGCTCGTTTTATTTTAGTTCCAAAATGGTTGAGTATCGCCATTTTGGTCTTATTACTCATCACCTGTTTTTTAGTGGTGATGTTGTGGAAACCATGGCACCCTGCAGAGCGACAAACACAGGTTGAACCGCCTGCTGAAATCAAACAGACTGAGCAAGGTGAGCAAGCATCGGATTATAAGTTTTACGAGCTTTTACCACAACAAAAGGTCACGCCATTGCCAAATAAATCAATGGCAGCACCTGAACCTGTAGAAGAAACTACAGAAACAAAAGCGAATACTGCTCCAAGCAATACCAAGAACAATACTGCAACAGCACAAAATACAGCTAAGCCTGCAGAAAAACCTGTGGAAGTGATTGCCACACCTCCACCAGCGATGGATGAAAAACCTGTTCAAGTAAAAATCCAAAGTAGTGACAATAACACAGTTAAAAAATATGTTGTGTATGTCAATCGCTATGATGACCCTGAACAAGCGGAAGCCTTACGCAGTAAAATGATTGAAGCAGGCGTTTCTACTGAAGTGGCTGTCCATATGGAAAATGACCGTGTTTGGTATCGTGTTTTATCAGGGCCTTATAGCACTGAGAAAGATGCAAATCAAGCTCAAAAACAGTTAGCAGAACAAGGTATTCCATCAAACATCACCACAATTAATGGTAATTAAACATCACCATAAAGATAAAGTAAAATGGACTGAGTAACTCAGCTTTTACTTTATCTTCTACCTTCAAAGGTTATTTAAAAATGGGGAGAGATTAGGGCATCCTGGCATTTCGTATTTGCCATTAAAAATGAGAAAAATCGCAGATTTTCAAGGAAAATTGTGCCATTGATATTGAAATATCAACAAGCAATTTGACGATGAAAATCAAGATTTAGCCATTTTTAATGCAAAAACGCTATTTGATTTCTAAAATGATTGCCAAATCATCATGAGTGTTATGAAATGTCAGGATGCCCTAAAACTATCTCTACTCAAACATTCCACTTAACAAAAGGATGTTAATCATGTCAATTCAAACACGAGAAATTCACTATACCGCTCCAGACGGTACAACCTTAGTTGGCTATTTTGCCTATCCAGAACAGACTGCTCCAGTTGCAGGCGTGCTTGTCGCTCCAGAATGGTGGGGACGTAATGAGTTTACCGAACAACGTGCCAGAGAATTGGCAGAACGTGGTTACGCATCTCTTGCGATTGATATGTATGGCGATAAAAAAGTAACCACAACGGCAAGCCAAGCCAATGAGTGGATGATGTCCACATTTGCTCAACCTAATACCATTATTGAACGTGTAACCGCAGGTTTAACCACGCTTGCCAATCAACCTGAAGTGGATAGCTCACGTTTAGGGGCGATTGGTTTTTGTTATGGTGGCAAAGTAGTGTTAGATTTAGCACGTTCAGGAGCAGATGTAAAAGCTGTTGCAACCTTTCATGGCAATTTAAGCACAGCACAACCTGCACAAAAAGGGCAAATTAAAGCGGAAATTTTAGTCAATCATGGTGAACTGGACAGCATGGTTACCCTTGAAAATGTTGAACAATTCCGCCAAGAAATGCAAAATGCAGATGTTCAACATCAGATTTTGATTTTAAAAGATGCAAAACATGGCTTTAGTAATCCATTGGCAGATGAACGAGCAAAAGCCAATGGCGTTGATTTAGGTTACAATGCCGAAGCGGAAAAAACCGCATTTGACGCAACATATGCCCTACTCGCTAAACAGCTCGCATAAATCGCTTAAGCTTTTCCACAGCATAAGGCAAAAAATTGGGGATAACTTGGCAGTTATCCCCATATTGTGTTAAATCTGTTGGGTTTCGCTATCGCTCAACGCCAACCAACCCAACATCATTTGAGATTAAAATTACAACAAATATGATATGTTAAAGCGAATACAGTTAGTTTACTCCATTATTATCCACATCATTTAACGTAACCTTGTGGATAACAATAGACTTATCCGCATTACTTCATATTTTGATAGATTTGGTCAAAAGTTCCGCCATTATTAAAATGAACCTGTTGAGCCTTTTGCCAACCGCCGAAGGTATCATCAATGGTAAACGTATTGACCTTTGGAAATTGGGTTTGATATTTTGTTAAAACTTGCTCATTGCGTGGGCGATAATAATGGCGAGACACCACATCTTGCCCATACGGTGAATACAAGAAGTTAATATAACCTAATGCTAACCATTGATTACCATTTTTTTGAGCATTTTTATCTACAATCGCAACCGATGGCTCTGCCAAAATCGAAATTGATGGATAAACAATTTCATATTCTTCCTTATTTTTCAATGAATTGATGGTCATTAACGCTTCATTTTCCCAAGCCAATAACACATCACCCATTTTACGTTCAATAAACGTTGTAGTTGCTCCCCTTGCTCCTGAATCCATCACTTTAACATTTTTTAAGACCTTTGCCACAAAGTCTTTTGCGGTATCATCTGAACCATTTGGCTGTTTTAAGGCATAGCCCCATGCTCCTAAATAACTCCAACGTGCTAAACCGCTGGTTTTTGGGTTAGGTGTAATAATTTCCACGCCATCACGCACAAGGTCATTCCAATCCTTAATTTGTTTAGGGTTGCCCTTACGCACTAAAAACACAACGGTTGATGTATAAGGTGTAGAATTATGTGGGAATTTTTTTTGCCAATCTTGTGCCAATAAGCCTGATTTTGCAAGATTATCAATATCATAGGCTAATGCTAAAGTAACCACATCGGCATTTAAACCATCGACAACTGCTCGAGATTGTTTGCCTGAACCGCCATGCGATTGTTTAAAATTGATGTCTTGTCCTGTTTGGTTTTTCCAGTAAATTGCAAATGATTTATTGATTTCGCTATATAATTCACGGGTTGGGTCATAAGAAACATTTAAAAAATCTTTTGCATAAACAGGGCTGGCAATGCTCACTCCTAGAGCAAGGGCTAAGCTTAAAAGTCCACGTTGTAACGTTTGTTTCATGTTCATTCTCAAAAAAATTATGATGAGTGAACTGTACATAATTTTACTTTAAATGAAAAATAGATTATTTTTTTAACATTATCATTTTTAACTAAATAGAAAATATCGCTAAAGATATATGTTTTCAATGAAAATAATCCAGTATAATACGCTATCTTTAAAAACCGATAAATATTAAATGTCTGATATTGATAATTTTTTTAGACATCAACTCTTAACATGGTTTGACCAACACGGTCGCCATGATTTGCCGTGGCAAGTGGCAAATGACCCTTATAAAGTGTGGGTGTCGGAAATTATGTTACAGCAAACCCAAGTTAAAACTGTATTGCACTATTTTCCCAAATTTATTGAACGATTTCCAACCGTTGAAACACTCGCACAAGCGGAATGGGACGATGTTGCCCCTTATTGGGCAGGGCTAGGCTACTATGCTCGTGCAAGAAATTTACATAAAGCCAGTCGTGTGGTTGCAGAACAAGGACATTTTCCACGCACCTTAGCGGAATGGCAAGCCCTAGCAGGCATTGGACGTTCCACAGCAGGAGCATTAATGTCGCTCGGTTTACGACAATATGGCGTGATTTTAGATGGCAATGTCAAACGGGTTTTAGCACGTTTTTTTGCGATTGATGATGATTTAAGCAAGCCTGTCCATGAAAAACAACTTTGGCAATTAGCAGAACGCCTATGCCCTGTTGAACGCAATGCAGATTATACACAAGCGATGATGGATTTAGGGGCAACGGTCTGTACACCGAAAAAAGCCTTATGTTTATATTGCCCTTTAAATAGCAAATGTTTGGCATATCAACAAGATAGAGTAGATGAATTACCGATTAAAAAAGTAAAAAAAGCCATTCCCATTAAACACGCAACGGTCATTATTTTACAAACACAAGTCAATGGACAAACTCAATGGCTATGGCAACAACGTCCAACAGCAGGCTTATGGGGCGGATTGTGGTGTTTACCGATTATTGAATCGGACGATGATTCACGTTGGCAAGAGTTACAACACTTGACCGCTTTGCCTTGTCATGCCATGATTTCGCATACCTTTACTCATTTTACATGGCAACTGACCGCAAAAATGTTTCACGTGGAACATTCACAGCGAAACCATCTCTCCATAACAGGGGAATGGCTAAGCCTTGAACACGCTCAACAAAAAGGCATTCCAACCGCCATGAAAAAACTTATTTCCGCTTTGCAAACATCAGGAACATCATCATGTTAGAACAATTAATCGAATTTGCCGAATCTGGCAATCAACATAAAATTATTTGTACCACGCCATCAGGTAAACCTGCTGAATATCAAGGTTGGATTATGGAAATTACCGATACTGCATTATTGATAAGTACAGGATTTGCCGATAAAACTGGAAAAGATGTATGGATTTCTTTTGAACAACTCGCCCATGCTCAATTCTTTTTTTGGAATCATCGTACCGATGAATGGCAAGAGTTTGTGTTAAATGGATAATGTGCTATATCGTTGTGCATGGGTTGGGACTGACCCCATGTATCAAGCCTATCATGATAATGAATGGGGCAAAGCGGTGTTTGATGAACGTTTGCTGTTTGAATTGTTATGTTTAGAAGGTCAGCAAGCGGGGTTGTCTTGGATTACCGTGCTAAAAAAACGTGAGTGTTATCGCCAACATTTTTTTAACCATTCGATTGAACAAATTGCTCAATTCTCTGATGAAACATTAGCAGAAAAAGTACAAGATAAGGGTTTAATTCGTCATCTTGCCAAATTACATGCCATTCGTAGTAATGCTCAAGCATGGCTCAATATGAAGGCTCAAGGCATTGATATGGTGCAATGGCTTTGGCAATTTGTGCAACATCAACCGATTGTACGAGATGTTCCCCATCTTGGAGCGGTACCTGCACAAACAGACATTAGCCAAATGATGTCTAAGCAGTTAAAAAAACAAGGCTTTAAATTTGTAGGGGCAACAACCTGTTATGCCTTTATGCAAGCAACAGGAATGGTCAATGACCATGAAAACCGTTGTTTTTGTAAATCAACTTAAGCC
>JBHACK010000005.1:0-8294 GCA_041854545.1 Acinetobacter sp.
AGCGGAACAGCCTGCTCCTGCTCAAAATCAAGCCTTAGATTTTAGTTTTTCTCAACCTGCACCAGCTCAAGAAACTGCTCCTGCATTTGATTTTTCTCAATTAGAAACAGCTAAAGCAGAAGAGCCTGCTCCTGCTCAAAGCCAAGGTTTAGATTTTAGTTTTTCTCAACCTGCACCAGCACAAGAAACTGCTCCTGCGTTTGATTTTTCTCAATTAGAAACAGCTAAAGCAGAAGAGCCTGCTCCTGCTCAAAGTCAAGGTTTAGATTTTAGTTTCTCTCAACCTGCACCAGTACAAGAAACTGCTCCTGCGTTTGATTTCTCTCAATTAGAAACAGCTAAAGCGGAAGAGCCTGCTCCTGCTCAAAGTCAAGGTTTAGATTTTAGTTTTTCTCAACCTGCACCAGCACAAGAAACCGCTCCTGCGTTTGATTTCTCTCAATTAGAAACGCCTAAAGTGGAAGAGCCTGCTCCAGTTGCTGAAACTGTTCAAGGGTTTGATTTTAATTTTTCTCAACCTGAACCTGCTGTTCAAGAAACTCAACCTGTAGAAACAACAACATTTGATTTTGCTCAACCAGAGCCTGTTGTTGAACAATCTACTCAAGGCTTTGATTTTAATTTCTCACAAGCTGAAACCACTGCAACGCCAGTCGCTCAAAACACAGAAGAAGTGTTTGATATGTCTGACTTACTTGCAGAAACGCCAGCACCTAGCACTACAGATGCGAGTTTAGATTTTTCTCAGTTTAATACTGAAAATGTTGCAACGGTTGCAGAAGTTGAAAGCCATAGCATTGAAAATTTAGCAGTTACAGCACCATCTGTTGCAACGTCTGCCTTTACTTCTGAAGAAGCTCCAGTGGTTTTAGGCGACCCATTATTGCAAGCATTCCCTGCTTTAGGTAAGAGTAATGAAGCAGATGTTACATTAAAACTTGCTGAACAATATATGAAGTTAGGGGCTTATGAATCTGTGAGTGTATTATTAAAAAATCGTCATGGTTTCTCTGATGAGCAAAATCAAAATGCGGATGCGTTATTGCAACGTTTAGCATCTTAATCCAGATTGATTTTGCATTTTCAAAAAAGCAGTCTATAATTGGACTGCTTTTTTATTCTAAATTGTGGATATTATGTCAAATTCTTCTCTTGCAGTAATTTATATGGGCGGGACATTTGGTTGTATTGGTGAACCTTTATCGCCAATGCCTGCTCAACAGTTTTTACAATGTTTATCTCGTTTTTACCCTGATTTAAATTTTTTTTCTGCACCTGTCATTAAAGATAGTAGTGAACTTTCTGCTCAAGATTGGTTGAATCTAGCTCACTTTATTGAGTCTTTAGCAAAACAGCATCAATATCAACAGTTTATTATTTTACATGGGACAGATACCTTAGCTTACGCATCTGCGTTGTTGTATCATCTTTTTGCACAGCGTTACACGATTATTTTAACAGGTAGTCAATTTCCTTTGCTTACCGTTGATGGCTCTGCCTTACGTCCACAGTCTGATGCTCAAGCGAATTTTGAGTTTGCGGTGGAACAAATGGCTCAAACGCAAAATGGGGTATTTTTGGCATTTAATCAGCAATTATTTTATGGTAATAGCACCTATAAAGCCCATACTCATCATGAAAATGCCTTTACAGGACAAGCTGTTACAGCACAGCATTATCCATCAACCAGTTTAAATGCCCTTGCTCAACTTCATCTTGATGAAACATCTTTATCTCATTATGCTCAACAATTAGCGACTTTATCTATCGTAAATTGGTATGTTCAGCCTTGTTTAAGCACTCAGTTGGCAGAGCAATTACAGCATTTTACTCATCAACCGCCTAAGATTTTGATTTTACAAGGCTTTGGCTCAGGTAATTTAGCTTATTCTGATGCTTTACATCATCATTTAAAAGCATTAAATGCGTTGGGTTGTCAAATTATCATCAGTAGCCAAGTGTTTTTTGGTGAGTTATCGCAACAATATGCAACAGGTCATTGGCTAAAAGATGTAGGTGTATTATTTGATACGCATATCAGCCAAGCGGATAGTTATGCTCGTTTAGTGTTGTTAAATTTAATGTATGCAGATGATTGGCAACAATTTTGGACAATAACTGATGAATGAAACAGCACCAATTCGCCGTTACGCCGTTGGCATTGAGTTTTGTGGCACACGTTTTAAAGGTTGGCAAACGCAACAAGCAGGTGTTCGCAGTATTCAAGAAACGATTGAGCAAGTCTTAAGTAAAATTGCTGATGAACCCATTATTTTACATGGGGCTGGGCGGACAGATGCAGGCGTTCATGCAACCAATATGGTCGCTCATTTTGATACGACCGCCATTCGCCCTGAACGGGGTTGGTTAATGGGTGCCAATACGCAACTGCCAAAAGATATTGCATTACGTTGGATTCAGGAAATGGATTTGGATTTTCATGCTCGATTTAAAGCCTGTGCCAGACGTTATCGTTATGTTGTTTATAACGCTCCGCAACGTCCTGCTTTGCTCTATGGTCAAGTGACGCATGCTTATTATCCGCTTGATGTTGAAAAAATGATGCTTGCCAGCCGTAAATTTGAAGGCACACACAATTTTGAGAGTTTTCGTGCGGCAGCGTGTCAGTCAAATCAGCCTGTCCGTCATGTGAAACATTGTCGTTTAACCCAACATGGACAATTTTTAGTGTTGGATATTCAGGCAGATGGGTTTTTACATCACATGGTACGCAATATTATGGGCTGTTTGTTGGAAATTGGGCAAGGTATGTACGGCATTGACCATATTGATGCTATTTTTCAAGCAGAAGACCGAAAAGCAGCGGGCATTACGGCTCCACCCCATGGCTTATATTTTGTCAATGCGTATTATCCTGAACAATTTCATTTACCTAAAGTCCCACTTGGCCCTGCATGGCTAAATCTTGCAGATGAAATTTAAAAATTAAAGGTGCAGATTGCACCTTTTGATTTTCTTATTTCATTTGTTGTTTACGCTTACGATATTCAACAGGTGTTTCATTTGTCCAACGTTTAAAGGCTCGATAAAATGTGCTTGGTTCAGAAAAACCTGTTAAATAAACAATGCGTTCTACACTTTCATTGGTATTTGCCAATAATTTTTTGGCTAAACGACAACGATAATCCGATAAAATGTGTTGGAAACTGGTGTTTGCTTCACTAAGTTGTGTGCGTAAACGGCGTGGCGTAATATTTAATTGATTAGCAACGGTTTCTAAGGTTGTTTCACCACTTTCTAAGGTTGAACCAATGGCACGGCGAACATCATCTACTAAATCATAACGAGCTAATTCTTGTAATTTTTCTAATGCCAGTTGCTCATGTAATTGTAATAATTCAGGTTCTGCTTGCCATAATGGATAATCTAAAATCGCAGGGTCAAAATATAAACGAGTTTCTTTTTGCCCTAAACTGACTGGACATTCATATACCCTTAAATATTCTTCATCAGATGCACCGTTAGGGAAATCAAATTCAATATAAATCGGTTGGAAATGCCCTTCCGTTACAAATTTAAAGAAACGCAATACACCACACATCGCACTTTCTGAGAAATGGCGAGTTACTTTGTGGGTTGGAAAAGGTTGTTCACCATTCGTAAGATAACATTGCCCATCTTCGACCACTAATTGAGCATGAAATACATCACTAATCAAACGTTGATAGGCTAAAACTCGCTTTAATCCTTCACCAAATGTGCCACTACTGATAAATAAATGTTCTAAAACTTGCCCACGATACAAGGGTAAATATTCACCCAAATGTAAGCCAATGTCGCTATCCCCTGTAACTTCTTCCATCGCTGTCCAAAAGGCAAGCTGGGCACTTACAGGCGTACGGGCATTGGTTTCGACTTGATTTAACGCCACGCCTGCTTTCGTTAAAATTTCTTCTACAGGATAGCCTGCTTTACGAATCGCTTGATAAGCACAACGTAAAATCACAGATGCATCGGTCAGTTGAGTCATGGCACACTCTCATTATTTTGGGAGAATCATGGGTAAATTCATGTTTTTGTTTAGCAATTCTGACAAATTTTTACAGAATATACAAGAGTATTTATTGGCTTTATTTTAATTCTTGATTGTTTTTTTTAATACTATGCTTAGGGCATCTTGATATTTCATAACACTCATTACGATTTACAATAATTTGAGAAATGAAGATACCCTATTGACAAAACATCTTGCATTTCGCTTATTTTTTATCTATACTTTATGCCTTTCTAAAACCAACATTATTAGGTAGGCTATGGCCAATAAAGAAGATTTGTTAGAGTTTGAAGGTGTAGTCACTGAAACCTTACCAAACACCATGTTCCGTGTCCGTTTAGAAAATGGTCATGAAGTGATTGCTCATATTTCAGGAAAAATGCGTAAGCACTATATCCGTATTTTAACAGGAGATAGTGTGAAAGTGGAAATGACCCCTTACGACTTAACCAAAGGACGTATTACTTATCGTGCTCGCTAATTTCGCTAAACGATAAGTTATTCTCAAACAAAATAGGCAAGTGAGTTTTCTTTCTTGTCTTTTTTGTATGCCTAAATAAACCATTATACAATTCAAAATAAAAAACCTGTAACACAATCGATTACAGGTTTTTCTCTTACAATTTGCTTAAGCTAAGGCTTTTACAACCGCTTCGCCCATTTCTTTTGTGCCGACTAAGGTCATGCCTTCAGACATAATATCAGCAGTACGCAACCCTTGGTCAAGCACGGCACCCACAGCATTTTCAATCGCTTTGGCTGCTCCTTCTTCACGGAAAGTATAACGTAACATCATCGCCACAGAAAGAATTGTTGCTAATGGATTAGCTTTGTTTTGCCCTGCAATATCTGGTGCAGAACCATGACATGGCTCATACATACCTTTACCATTTTCATCTAATGATGCTGATGGTAACATACCGATTGAACCGGTCAGCATTGCTGCTTCGTCCGATAAAATATCACCAAATAAATTGCCTGTAACAATCACATCAAATTGTTTTGGAGCACGCACTAATTGCATTGCTGCGTTATCCACATACATATGTGAAAGTTCGATGTGTGGATAATTGGCTTGCTGTAAATGAGTCACCGTTTGTTTCCACAATTCCGTTACTTCTAAGACGTTCGCTTTATCAACTGAACATACTTTTCCGCCACGCAAACTTGCCATTTCAAATGCAACTTTGGCAATACGTTTAATTTCTGACTCACTATATACATCAGTATTGTAGCCTTGTTTTTCGCCATTTTCTAATTCACGAATCCCACGAGGCTGACCAAAGTAGATACCGCCAGTCAATTCACGCACGATTAAAATGTCTAAACCTGCAACAATTTCTGGTTTTAAACTTGATGCGTTTGCAAGTTGTGGATAAAGAATCGCTGGACGTAAATTTGCAAATAAATTTAATTCACTACGAATTTTTAATAAACCACGTTCTGGACGAATTGAACGCTCAATGCTATCCCACTTTGGCCCGCCTACAGCACCAAGTAAAATTGCATCTGCTTTTTGAGCCTGTTCACTGGTTACTGCTGGGTACGGTTCACCATGAGCATCAATCGCACTTCCGCCTAATAAGCCATGTTCCCATGTCAAGCCGAGTTCAAATTTGTCATTAATACTTACTAAAACTTGTTCAGCTGCTGACATGATTTCTGGGCCAATACCATCGCCCGCTAAAATTAAAATATGTTTTGCCATAGAATGTGCCTTTTCACTTAAAATGGTTTAAATCACTTGTTCAACAAACTCACCAAGCCCCGTTAACGCATCATGCTGACGACAGAAACGACGTATTGCAAGTTGGTCTTGTAATAGTTCTACACACAATGGGTCAGGTGCGGAAACATCCAATAAACTGCCTTGTTTACTCCGTTGGCGGTACATATGGAAGGTATATTGATATCCTGCTTTAAACTCGTGAATCACCACAACGTTTTCTGCTCGATATTTTGAAATTGGATAAAAACTAATCGCAATTTCATAACTTTTTGCAGGCATGGATAAGTAAAATGGCACACGTTTATTTTCTGAAAACGTTGCCCCTAACATACGAATAATTCCTTGATTTAACGCTTCAGGCGTTAATTTTCCTGTTTTAGGATTTAACAACTGAAGGTCGTCCACTCGTGTAAACTCGCAAGCACTCACCCCTGAACAATAAATTTTAGCCATTTGGCTTTGGGGAGATGATGCAGGTTTTTTACTGGGTGTTGGTGCAATCCAATGTTGTGTAAATGCAGATGATGATGGATAAGGAATCTGCTGACATGCTGTTAAACCCATCAAACCGATTCCAATCCAGATAAGTTTTGTTAATCGCATCATCACCCCAACCTAGTACAAAATAAAAGATAGGGTTTGTTTTGATAAGTTAAGCGATTGTGTTGCATGATGTTATCCTACAAAAACAGTCTGCAAAATATCTTAACAAAAACCCTATCCTAACGCTAGACAGTCTTAGAAAATGGTGCCATTTTTTGATGTTATAGTGTTTGCTAAAATATAGGCTTAAAGCTATTCATCGAAAAATGGCGTATCATTTTAAATCAAGCTAATGCTTTAAATACCCAAGGACGCTCTGCTTTGGCTTTTTCTTCAAAGGCTTTAATCGCATCGCTATCTTGTAAGGTTAAACCAATATCATCTAAACCATTTAATAAGCAGTGTTTACGAAACGCATCTACTTCAAAATGATATTCTTTGCCTGATGGAGAAACAACTTTTTGGTTTTCCAAATCAACGGTTAATTGATAGCCTTCATTTGCCACACATTCTTTAAATAGCTCATCAACTTCGCTTTCAGTTAAAATAACAGGTAACATACCGTTTTTAAAGCTATTATTAAAGAAAATATCGGCATAACTTGGAGCAATGATGGTACGGAATCCGTATTCATTTAATGCCCAAGGTGCGTGTTCACGGCTTGAACCACAACCAAAATTACTGCGAGTCAGCAAAATGGTTGCTCCTTGATAACGTGCTTGATTTAGCACAAAGTCAGGATTTTTTGGGCGTTTGGCAATATCTTGACCCAAATAGCCTTCGTCAAGGTAGCGTAATTCATCAAATAAATTATCGCCAAAACCTGTGCGTTTAATCGATTTTAAAAACTGTTTTGGGATAATTAAATCCGTATCAACATTGGCACGGTCAAGCGGTGCAACAATGCCTGTTTCAATGGTGTATTTTTTCATGCACTAAAACCTATCAAATTATTTGTAAAGCACTGGTCAATTTAATTAACTTCTTTAAAACTGCCCTCAAAAATCTCTGGCAGTTCTTTTTGAAGATTTCTTAAGTCGGATTCTATCTCGGCATCAGTATATTCCACAGCAACATCAAATGTATTGTACAATCTCTTAGCCATCTTATCCATCGTAAAAAAAGTTATACTTCCAGACAAAAGACCTCCAGCAACTGGTAAAGCTTTGGAAATACCTTTTGCGAAAGTATCTTTTGTCATTTTATAACCAATAATTGCCGCAATCTGCTTAACTAAAGGATAATACCATGTTTTTGTTAGAGCCATTGCTGGTAATTTTTTCAAAGCTTGCTCTGATAGCTTTCCCATTGTTAGTCGTGTTAGATATGACGCACCTCCAACGCCAAACATCACTCCTAAAAAAAGCATTAATTCATTTGATACTTTTTCATGGTTTAAGACATCACCATCCCAAAAATTCCGATAATCATATATATATGCAATTTCTTGAGCTAATCTTAAATTAAAAGCAAAAAACTGCATCAAATCCGCTGGAATAGTTGCAGCCAAGGCAAATCCACCAGGCAAACCTGTCAAAAATGAACCAGTAGAACACATTATCTTTCTTTTATTAGCAATCATTATAGCAGTTTTTTTAGCTTCTTTTTGAGAAATCAGTCCTGATGATATTGGACCTTTTTCAAGTAAAAGGGGAATATCAGAATGCTTGATCTTATCCTTAAAAACATCCATCAAAAAAGCATCTCGTTCAACTTTAATACCAGGGAGAGCTAAAGCTTTTTCTACCAAATCATAAGTAAAATTTGATTCATGCGACATGAAAAACTCCAAAAAACTACAAGAGGTGATTTAAAAAATAAGATAATCTACTCTAATGTAGATTATCTTATTTATCCCCTTAAAAACTTCTCACATCCACAAAATGCCCTGCAATCGCTGCTGCGGCTGCCATTGCTGGACTAACTAAATGTGTACGTCCGCCATTACCTTGACGACCTTCAAAGTTGCGGTTACTGGTGCTGGCACAATGTTCGCCTGCTTGTAAT
>JBHACK010000006.1:0-4104 GCA_041854545.1 Acinetobacter sp.
AAATAATTACGAATTAAGGTCGTTACTTTAGAACGGAAACGTAAACGCTCTAACATTTCAGGACGGCGAATGTCTAAGAAACGATATTTTAAGCGGTTTTCTTCAGATACAGTAATGGTATCATCATTTAATGGGAATGGAGGCGTTTCTGATGTCGCTAAAACATCAATTTCTTTGCCCAAGACTTCGATTTGACCACTCACCATATTTGGGTTTTCTGTGCCTTCATAACGACGGCGAACACGTCCTGTAATTTTTAATACATATTCAGAACGAGCCTTATCCGCTGTTGCAAATGCTTCTGGTGTATCTGGGTCAATCACCACTTGCACTAAGCCATCACGGTCACGCATATCTAAGAAAATCACCCCGCCATGGTCACGACGACGATGTACCCAACCACAAAGGGTTACAGTTTGGTCAATTTGGGCTTCAGTCAATGAGCCACAATAATGAGTTCGAATCATATTAAATCCAAGAGTAAAGAAAATCTAATCTGTGTGCTAAAACAATTTATTATGCCTTGTTTTAAGCGATTTATCAAGAAATAGACTAATTTTTATACAATAAAATATCCCCAAAATGGGGATACTCTATTTGCTTAATTTGACATACAATTAACGCTGAAAACGAGATAAATCTTCTTCAGGACGAGCAGTCAGCACTTCTAAGCCAGTTTCAGTTACTAAAATCGTATGTTCATATTGTGCTGATAATTTATGGTCTTTGGTTACAACCGTCCATTTATCACCCAATAATTTTGTTTGCCAAACACCTGCATTCACCATTGGTTCAATGGTAAAGGTCATGCCTGCTTCTAAACGCATACCTGTCCCTTTTTGACCATAGTGTAAAATTTGTGGTTCATCATGGAATTTTTTACCAATACCATGACCGCAATATTCACGCACCACGCTAAAACGCTCTGACTCCACATAACGTTGAATCGCATAGCCAATATCGCCTACATACGAACCTGCACGCACGGTTTCCATACCAACATATAACGCTTCTTGAGCAACTTTACATAAACGATTCGCTAAAATAGACGTTTCATCGCCCACAATATACATCATATTGGTATCGCCATGATAACCATCTTTAATGACAGTAACATCAATATTTAAAATATCGCCTTTTTTCAAAATCTTATTTTCAGAAGGCACACCATGGCACACGACATGATTAACAGATGTACAAATAGTATGAGCAAATGGCGGACGACCATCACCCCCGCCATAACCTAAACACGCAGGAATCGCATTTTGTACATTGACAATATAATCATGGCAAATAGTATCTAATTCTAAGGTTGAAACCCCCGGTTGAATATGCGGTTTAATCATTTGTAACACGTCAGACGCAAGCTGACCCGCAATACGCATTTTCGCAATTTCATCAGGCGTTTTAATTAAATGAGCAGTAGAAAGTGACATAATAAAAAAATCTTTGGAAATTTGTTGCTATTTATGATATAAATATACCGCATTTTTAGCAATGACTTTATGTTACCAAAGTTTATTTGGACATAAAATAAGCAGTTTAATGATAATATGTTGATAATTCATTATATTATCAATAGGTTAGTCATTAAACTTTCGCAAAATCCGCACATATATCGACACATACTCTGGGTGCTTAACAAAAAGTGGAGTATGCGGATATATGGAGGCTTAACCCAACAAAGGTAAATAGTATGGCAGAGTACAATGTAAGCGTTCGCCAATTGTTAGAAGCAGGCGTACATTTCGGACACCAAACACGTTTTTGGAACCCAAAAATGAAACAATACATTTTTGGTGCACGTAACAAAATTCACATCATTAACTTGGACAAAACTGCTCCAGCGTTTAACGATGCGTTAAATTTTGTAAACAACTTAGCAAGCAAAAAGAACAAAGTTTTATTTGTGGGAACTAAGCGTGCTGCATCTGAAATTATCCGTGAGCAAGCTCAACGTGCAGGTCAACCGTATGTAGACCACCGTTGGTTAGGCGGTACATTGACAAACTGGAAAACAGTACGTCAATCAATCAACCGTTTAAAAGAGTTACAAACTCAATCTCAAGATGGTACATTTGCAAAATTAACAAAACGTGAAGCGTTAGAACGTACCCGTGACATGGAAAAACTTGAGCGTGACTTAGGTGGCGTGAAAAACATGGGCGGTTTACCAGATGCGTTATTTGTCATTGACGTTGACCACGAAGCAACTGCAATCAAAGAAGCAAACAAATTAGGTATTCCTGTGATTGGTATCGTAGATACAAACTCAAACCCAGATGGCGTTGATTATGTTATCCCAGGTAACGACGACGCAATCCGTGCAGTAACTTTGTATGCAAGTGCAATGGCTGATGCAATCTTAGCGGGTAAAGAGTACGCTCAACAACAAGCGAATGCTCAAGCAAAAGGCGAAACTGCTGAAGCATAATGCCTATTGGTGATGTGATTGACATTTGTCATCACATTTCCCAAAAAACGGCTCAGGGAATGATGGCTTTGAGCCGTTTTTAATCAGATTTTTATTTTAAATGTAAATAGTTGGAGAATAACATGACTGCAATTACTGCAAGCATGGTAAAAGAATTACGTGACCGTACAGGTCTTGCCATGATGGAATGCAAAAAAGCATTAACAGAAGCGAATGGCGATATCGAATTAGCGATTGATAACCTTCGTAAATCAGGTCAAGCAAAAGCTGCGAAAAAAGCAGGTAATATTGCGGCTGATGGTGCGATTACGATTGTTCAAGAAGGTAACAAAGCAGTATTAGTTGAAGTAAACTGTCAAACTGACTTCGTTGCAAAAGACGAAAACTTTACAAACTTCTCAAATGCAGTAGCAAAAGCAATTTTAGCAGCAGGCGAAACTGATGCAGAAAAAATTGCAACTTTAGCGTATGATGCAAGCCAAACTGTTGAAGAAGCTCGTATTGCACTTGTACAAAAAATTGGTGAAAACATTCAAGTACGCCGTGCGAAAATCGTTGAAGGCGAAAACTTGGCGGTTTACAAACACGGTTTAAAAATCGGTGTTGTTGTTGCTTATACAGGTGATGCAGAAACAGGTAAAGGCATTGCAATGCACGTTGCCGCATTTAACCCAGTTGCTGTAACAGCTGAACAAGTTCCAGCAGACTTAGTTGCTAAAGAAAAAGAAATTGCTGAAGCAAAAGCAGCTGAATCTGGCAAGCCAGCAAACATCGTTGAGAAAATGGTTGCAGGTTCTGTAGAGAAATACTTAAATGAAGTTGCTCTTGACCGTCAACAATATGTGATTGACAATGAGAAGAAAGTTGCTGATGTATTAAAAGCAACTGGTACAACTGTTGTAGAATTTGCACGTTTTGAAGTGGGTGAAGGCATCGAGAAGAAAGCTGAATTAAGCTTTGCTGAAGAAGTTGCAGCCGCTCAAGCAGCAGCAAAATAATCTTTAAGTTTTAAGATGATTAAAGAGCTAAGTTTTAAAGACTTAGCTCTTTTTTTATACAAAATACAAATAAAAAAGACCATAAGAAGTTCTTATGGTCATCATTATTTCGCATTAATGTGCTAATAAAATTTGTACAATCGCATTGGTTAAGATATTCATTAGGACATATTGCCCATCAACTTCAATCCAGCGTTGGTTTTTAGCAGGTTTTGGTAAATTATGTTGTTGATAATTCACATGATATTGTGTATGGCGATATTGTTGTGGTACTTTTTTACCAACTGACCAATTTGCTTGAGCCTGATTTTGCTGACCACGTTGCATTGGGCGACCTTGTGGTGATTGGTATTGCACCTGTTGGTTGCCATAGGAATATTGGTTATATTTTGTTGATTGAGCCGAACCTTTGCCTTGACCCATGTCATATTGACGATTATTTTGATTATACTGTGTCCCATATTGTTGGCTTGGGCGACCTGATTGCTGGTTATAACCTTGCTGATAATTTGGCTGTGAATATTGGGTACGTTGTTGGTTATGACCTTGTTGCTGATAATTAGGCTGTGAATATTGGGTGCGTTGTTGGTTATGACCTTGTTGCTGATAATCAGGCTGTGAATATTGAGTGCGTTGTTGGCTATAACCTTGTTGATGATAATTATTTTGTTG
>JBHACK010000007.1:0-6021 GCA_041854545.1 Acinetobacter sp.
ACCATAACCTATGGTCGCAACATTTGCACTATCCAAATAGGCATTTAAGCGTAAGCCTTCAAACTGTTGGATTAAAGCATAGCCTTGTTTAGAAATGGTCATTTTTTGTGTTGCATAAGCATGAGCCTCCGCATTGCTGTGTGTTTTTGCATTGTTTTTGTTCAGTTGAGCCAATACCGCTTGCCCTAATTGTTTAGCAATAAGTGTACCGATTTCCATGTGTTTTTGAGTTAAACGTCCACCTGATAAGGTGCGTAATTTCTCAAAAATTATTTTACTTGGCTCAACTGACATGATACAGACTCTATTTAAAAATTCACCAATTCCATACCATCAACTTTCATCACGGTATGTAAATCTTTATCACCACGTCCAGATACGGTTGCAATAATAATACTCTCTTTTGGTAAGGTTGGTGCAAGTTTAGTTACATACGCCATTGCGTGTGAGCTTTCTAATGCAGGGATAATGCCTTCAATTTTGGTTAAATCACGGAATCCTTGCAAAGCCTCATCATCATTAATCACCGCATAATTTACACGTCCCATATCTTTTAGGAAACTGTGTTCAGGCCCTACCCCTGGGTAATCCAAACCTGCAGAAATACTATGGGTTTCAATAATTTGTCCTTGTGGGTCGCTCATTAAATAGGTACGATTGCCATGTAACACGCCAACATGACCTGCATTTAATGGTGCAGAATGTTTGCCTGTTTCAATACCATAGCCCCCAGCCTCTACGCCATACATCTTGACCGATTCATCATTTAAAAATGGATAAAATAAGCCAATGGCATTTGAACCGCCTCCAACACACGCCACAAGGGCATCAGGCAAACGACCTTCCGCCTCTAAAATTTGTTGGCGAGCCTCACGTCCAATAATCGATTGGAAATCACGCACTAATTGTGGATATGGGTGTGGCCCCGCTGCAGTACCAATCACATAATAGGTGCTGTCCACATTGGTTACCCAATCTCGCATAGCCTCATTCATGGCATCTTTTAGGGTACGAGAACCGCTTTCAACCGCAACAACGGTTGCCCCTAATAAACGCATACGATACACGTTCATGGCTTGGCGTTTAACGTCATCTGCTCCCATATACACCACACATTCTAAGCCTAAACGTGCGGCGATGGTTGCGGTTGCCACTCCGTGTTGTCCTGCTCCTGTTTCGGCAATAATGCGTTTTTTACCTGATAATTTGGCTAATAGGGCTTGTCCGATGGTATTATTGACTTTATGTGAGCCTGTATGGTTTAAATCTTCACGTTTAAGATAGATTTTTGCTCCGCCTAATTGGTTTGTCCAGCGTTCCGCAAAATATAATGGGCTTGGTCGTCCCACATAATAGGCTAAATCTCGGTCAAATTCTGCTCGAAATTGAGCATCATCTTTCATACGAAAATACAGTTTTTCTAAATCATCTAAAGCCGACATCAGCGTTTCTGACACAAAACGTCCGCCATGAATGCCAAAATGCCCTTGAGCATCTGGATATTGTGTAAAATCGATTTTATCGCTCATTTTAAACTCACTTGCGTTTTTCAAATTGTAATGTTTGGGGATTATACGTCATATGGTATTGAACTTTACTTACTTTTTTAGAGATTGGGTCAAAATTTTTATTTAGGCGACCACGCTCTAAGGTTAAATTAACCTGTAATGGATAATAGCCATTGACCGTTGCTTGTGTATACAAAATACTGACTGTGCCTGAATCATTAATATAACGATTATCCGATATAAAATCATAACTATGGGCAATTTCAATATCTGCAATTTGTTTAATTTTCGACCCTATTGGAGCGTACATATACCAGCTTGAGCTACTCTCTCCGCCTGCACCTGTTGCCCCTTCTTCACCAACCCAACCATATTGATTGGGTGCAATACGGACAAGTTGATATTCAGAGATTCGACTCATTCCGCCATTACCTGATGCAAGATATGGATTTTTCGCAATGATTTGCCATTGTTGTTTCTGTTTTTGTAAGATAAAAAATCCGCCCAGTCCTGTGGTTACACGGCTTGCATCTTCAATAGTATCTCCTGATGTTGCAAGATATAAGGTTGGAACACCGTTCAGCGTTTTTAATTTAGAATCAACGATATTGACACAATACAGCTCTTTTTCTGCACCATCTTCTTCATACGCAGTAAAAGCATATTCATAGCATTTTTGTTTTGCGTTGTAGCTTGTACCATAATGTTGTTTAAGCAAATGATTGACCGTTGCTTGAGCATCACTTGGAATTTGAGCAATACTGACACTACTGGCACAGAGTATCATTAAACCAAACAAGATTTTTTTCATTTACGCATTCCTGCCATCATAACCTGTTGTACAAATTGATGGATTTTTTCACTATCTTTCACGCCTTTGCTTTGTTCAACACCGCCACTTACATCGACCGCATAAGGTTGTGTCAGCTGAATTGCATCAACGACATTTTCAGGAGTTAATCCGCCTGCTAAAATCAGTGGAATATCGCTTTTTGGAAATTTTGTCCAATCAAAGCAATGTCCTGTTCCGCCTTTTAAATCAGGGTGATAGGCATCAAGTAAAATGGCACTTGCTCCTGCTTGTCGATACGCATCAATTTGTTTGAGTAATTCGTCCATATTTACATCATCTTTGACTTGTAAGGCTTTGTACCAACGCCGTCCAAGCGTTTGGGCAATGGTTTGGCATTGTTTAGGGGTTTCATCACCATGAAATTGTAAAACATCAAGCGGAACTTTTTGTAAAATGGCTTGTATTTCATCAAGTTGAGCATTGACAAATAAACCAACAAGTTGCACATAAGGCGGAAGATATTGGCTTAATATGTTTGCTTGTTCTGCTGTTACCGCTCGTGGACTTGGCGGATAAAACACCAAACCAATGGCATCTGCTCCTGCGTGTACCGTGGCTTGAATATCTTCGACTTGGCGTAAACCGCAAATTTTAACTCGTGTTCGCATCATGTTTTGCTCTCAATGGCGTGAGTCTGGTTATTGTAATGTAATTTTTGTTTTTTTTCCTTAAGTTTCATTCTCTTTTAAGATAAAAATTGCCTATTTTGTGAAGTATCTTTATACTTAGCATTCTTTTGTAACAAGTGTAGGGAAGTTGGTGAAATGCCAACACTGTACCCGCAACAGTAACGTGAAATTGACCCTATGTTTCAGCCCAAAACTGACACCACTGCTGAAAAGTGGGAAGGTGAATAGGTCAATTTGAGAACCTGTTCATGATTAATTTTTTTAGGCAAAAATGAGCTAAATCGCCCGCTTTTCAAGGAAAAAATGCAGGTTGATAGTAAGTCTATCAAGCAAGTTTTTGACGCAGAAAAGCAAGATTTAGCCATTTTTGACAAAAAAGCAATGATTTTGAATGAAATATTCTACAAAATATGAAAGCGTAATTAATCGTGAACAGGTTCTAAGTCATAGATTCAGCTCACGAAGTCTGGAAACCTGCTTGTTATTCTCTCTACCTTTCATTTACGGGAAAATGAATGTTTGGAAGTATTATGTTATGTCTATTTTTTTAAAAATGAGTGCGATTGCAAGTGCCATCGCCTTATCCTTATTTAGCTCATTTAGCTCTGCCAACACCAGTACACAAACCCCTGTACAAGTGGCAGAGTTAGACCCGATTGTCATCACTGCAAGTCGTAGTGAAGAGAAATTAAGTACCATTCCTGCACGAGTAACGGTTTTAAATGCCAATGAAATCGGCAAAAATCCTACGCTGAATTTGTCAGATACCTTAAAAAAAGATGCCAGTATCTACATTAAGCAAAATGGCGGAGTTGGACAAGGGTCAGAATTATATTTGCGTGGCGGTTTAGCAACACACACCCTATTATTAAAAGATGGGGCTCGTTTAAATACGCAAAATAGCTTTTCTCCGCTTTATCCTGAAACCTTGGATTTAACCGATGTTTCACAAATTGAGATTGTCAAAGGTGCATCATCTGTACAATACGGGACAGATGCGATTAGCGGGGTGATTCAATTACGCTCAGCCGTTCCACAAAAAACATCGGCTTTTGTAACAGGCATTTATGGTGAAAATGACACCTATAAAGCAATCATTGGTGCAGACCTTGTACAAAATGGTTTTTACGCTCAGTTGCGTGGACAAAAGTTTGATACTGATGGCACTCGTGTGGTTGATACCCAAGACCGTAAGGAAAAAGCAGGATTTGACCAAAAAGGCTACAATGCTAAATTGGGATACAAACAAGATAATCTTCATGCCAATGTAAGTTTTGCTGAAAATGAAGGCACAAACATCTACATGAATTATATGACGGCTCAAAACACCGAACAACGTCAATTTAAAAACCAAACCTTAAGCACACAAGTGGAATATCAACCGATTGATAATTTGACTTTAAATGCTCAATACGCACAAACCAAAGATACACAAACATGGGTTGATGGCTCAACAACACCTTATACACCGCACAATAAAAATACAGATAGCAATATCAGTGCAAAATGGGAATTTACCCCACAACAAAATGTATTGGTAGGCATTGCCCATCAAACATCGGCGTATGGTACAGATGCAAATCAAACTGACCAGCAAAAAATCAAAAGCACAGGCTACTATGTACAACACCAATATAAAGGTGATGTCATCAATAGCCAAGTGGGTGTTCGTGTAGAAGATAACGACCGCTTTGGTCAGCATACTGTCGGTCAAGGAGCGATTCGCTATCAATTCTTACCCAATACCAGTATTTTTGCCAATGTAGGTTCATCATTTAAAGCACCATTTTTAGGACAACTCTACTCTATTTATGGCGGAAATCCAGAGTTACAACCTGAAAAAGGACTGTCTTATGAACTTGGTTTAGACCATAAATTAAACGAAAATGCCACAGCCTATCTCTCACTTTATCAAAACAAAGTTGATAATTTAATCAGCTACGACTCTCAAGCTAATAAGCAAATGAACATTGATAAAGCTCAATTTACAGGCGGTGAACTTGGCGTAAAATGGGCAAAAGATGACTTATTTTTAAGCAGTGAATATGCCTATGTCAAAACTGAAAATAAATCAGGGACAAACAATGGTAAAGAATTACCATACCGTCCAAAACAAACCTTAACCTTTACTGCTGGTTTAGAAAATGCCGATTATGGCGTAAGCACTTCCCTGATTGCATATGATAAAAGCTATACTGACCGAGCAAATAGTAAGCAAATGGCAGGTTATGCAACCATTGATGTCAATGCCCATTGGAATGTAAATCCATACATCAAACTCTTTACTAATATTCAAAATATTGGTGATGTTGAACATCGTGTCGTGGATAATTTTGGAAATTGGTATATCAATGGCGGTCGCCAAGCCAATGTAGGCGTAACGTTTAAATACTAAACGTTTCTTTGATAAAAAATAGCCTTAGTTTCATACTAAGGTTATTTTTTTAAGGTGAGTTTAGTATAACTTGAATGATAACCAATTCATTTTATTAAAAATTAAGTTTCTCATTGATAAAATTAAAGCACAAAACCCAGCACGTTCAAAACATTGTTTTAAATTTGTTGGGTTTCGCTCTCGCTCAACGCCAACCTACCCAACAAAATTTAAGATTAAAACTGGAATCTGCCTATAAAAATACAAGCATTAAATGCACCATACCTGCTCCAAAACCAGTTACCCCACCTAAAACAATTAAAATCCATTCATCTTCCTGAAAGGCAGGACGTAATAAATTTTGAAATTCTTGTGGGGTAAGTTCTCGAATGCGGTCACGAAACATGGTATAAATTTTCTTTGCACGACTCACATTAAATTCTCGGTCAGACATCGGTTTCATGGTCATTTGAATCGAATGTTCAACCAACGATTTTTTTAATTTTCCATATTCCTTAAAGCCCATGGACGCAACCAGTACCCCACTCACCCAAGGATTATCTACAATCGGATAAATATGCTTTTTAATGACACAGCGAGTTTGGTCTTTTTTTAGTCCAAACATCATTTCCTGCATAATGGTTTCTAAAGTAATCA
>JBHACK010000008.1:0-8460 GCA_041854545.1 Acinetobacter sp.
CAAATGTGTAATTTTCGTCCGCCATCTAAAATATAGCTATCCATTGCCGTTTCACAAATTGGGCAACGGCGTTTTGAACGTAAATCTTCCATTTCCGCATCATCATCATCAGATAAAACGGCTAAAGATTCAACAGGTGTAAGGTTTAATGTGCCTTTACAACGTTCTTTTGGCGGTAAGTTATAGCCTGAACAGCCTAAAAATACGCCTGTTGTACCTGTGCGAATTTGCATGGTTCGTTCACAGGTTGGACAATGAATGTCTTTCACTTCTACAGGTTGATTACGTCGCATTCCTTGTTCTGCGGTCGTTAAACGTTGTTTAAAATCACCATAGAAGGTATCGAGCAAGGCTGTCCAGTTTTGCTCACCTGTTGCGACTTTATCCAGTTGTCCTTCTAAATCCGCAGTAAACGCATAATTCATTAAATTATTAAAACTTTCATCTAAACGGTCAGTCACAATTTCGCCTATTTTTTCAGCAAATAAGCGTTTATTGTCCAGTTTGACATAACCACGTTCTTGAATAGTAGAAATAATACTGGCATAAGTGGATGGTCGCCCAATGCCTTGTTTCTCCAATTTTTTAACTAAAGATGCTTCAGTAAAACGTGCAGGCGGTCGGGTAAAATGTTGTGATGGGTCTAATGCGACTAAAGTTAAAACATCTCTTGCTTGCAACTCTGGTAAGAGTATCTCATCTGTAGTGTGTTTTATATCAACAATTTTCGTAAAACCGTCAAATACTAAGGTACGACCTTTAGCTTTTAATTCCACTTTCTCTGCTTCAATAATTAAGGATGATGAGAAATATTCTGCTGGAGTCATTTGACACGCCACAAATTGTCGCCAAATCAAATCGTATAAACGTTGGGCATCACGTTCCATTGCGGTTAAATCTGAACCTGTCAATGCCACATTTGATGGGCGAATAGCTTCATGGGCTTCTTGAGCATTAGCCTTACTACCATAATAATTTGGTGTGGCAGGAAGATATTTTCCATCATAATGTTGTTGAATATATTCTCGTGCCATTAACACTGCATCATCACTTAAAAAGGTCGAATCGGTACGCATATAGGTGATAAACCCACCCTCATATAAGCGTTGAGCCAACATCATGGTCTTTTTTACTGGAAAACCTAAACGTGTACTCGCTGCTTGTTGCAAAGTCGATGTAATATATGGAGCTGATGGATATCGAAACGTTTTTTGATTTCCTGTAAACTGTTTGACCATATATTTAGCCTTTTGTAAAATGACTAATAATTCATCAACCTGCTCTTTATTTTTTAATTTTAAGGTTTTGCCTTGATATTTAACCGCCTCTAAACGAATCGGCTGTTGTTGTGAACTTTGTGTATCAACATACACTTTCCAATATTCTTCAGGTACAAAAGCACGAATTTCTCGTTCACGCTCAACCACTAATTTAACTGCAACCGATTGTACACGTCCTGCCGACAAACCTCGTGCAATTTTCTCCCATAATAATGGCGAAACCATAAAGCCGACCACACGGTCTAAAAATCGGCGTGCTTGTTGTGCATTGACACGGTTTAAATCTAAACGTGTAGGGTGTTGGAATGCCTCTTGAATGGCATTTTTAGTAATTTCATTAAATACAACACGATGATAACGGCTATCATCACCGCCAATCACTTCTTTTAAATGCCATGCAATCGCCTCTCCTTCTCTATCCAAGTCCGTTGCAAGATAGATTTCATCGACTTCTTTGGCAAGTTTTTTTAGTTCTGCCACGACTTTTTCTTTATTTGGCAAAATCTCATATTGAGCTTGCCAACCGTGTTCAGGGTCAACACCCATACGATTGACTAAGGCTTGTTGAGCTTTTATCGCTTTTTCTTCTGCGGTTAATTTGACTCGGCTTTTCTTTTCGGTGCTGTCCTTGCTTTTTTCAGTTTTACTACTGCCCCCAGTTGGTAAATCTCGCACATGACCCACCGATGATTTCACAATATATTGCGAACCTAAATATTTATTAATGGTTTTCGCTTTTGCTGGCGATTCTACAATCACTAAGGCTTTGGCTTTTGTTGGTGTTGTGTTTACTGTGCTCATGTCATTATCCAAATCAAAATAATATTAGGGGGGAATTAAACATTTAAGTGTATCTATATATTTACAATAATCCTAATTCACCGTATCCGTCAAGTCCAAACCTGCCTAATGTTTCAAAATCCAATTAAAAAATGCAAAAATAAATTGACTATTTTGCCGAAACTTGGGACAACTGTGTTAAAAATTGCTGTATGGCGATTAATTGTTCTGCTTTTAAATCGACCGATTCATCCCAATAAATACTGACATGATTGGCTTGCATTTCAACCCCATAAATCCCTTTAAGCTCAATAGGATAGCCTTGATAAATCTCTTGACCATGAATGACTTTTAACTGTTGTCCATCAACCAAAGCACGCATTAAGGGAAACGTCCCTTCTACAACAATCAAACTATAATACGCTATCATTTTGGCATAATTGCCATTTTTTTCTAATTTTAACCAATCAGGAGCAGGCACTAAACGGGGATTTAATCCCATTTTACGGGCTTTATCACGCAACTCACCAAGGGCTTTTTCTCGTGGGCTGGTGCGTAAATTAAAAATACTGCCCAATACAAAGACAATAATAATAAGCGTAACCCAAAGACCTGTATTTTCCATGTTCTATCCTATTCGTCTGCATTCACTGAAATTTCTGCACCAGCAGGGTCAAATTTCCATGTACGGATAATGCGTAACTCGGAAATATCTTGTCGCATCGTCTCACTAAAGACACCAAATGGGGCACTCTTTTTCACGGAATCAATCGCCGCACGGTCTAAAATTTCTGAACCAGAACTTTGCATCATACGAATATCACGCAAGCCTCCTTGCTGATTCAAAATCACCATCAACCGCACTTCCCCTGCTAAGCCTTCCAATTTTGCTTGCTCTGGGTAATATTGGTTACCGTAGCTTTCCACTTTTTGACGGAATCGCTCTAAATAAGGAGCCGAAACATCTTTTTTCGCTTGTACCGCTGACACAGTTTTAATGCTTTGCTGACGTGTTAAATCTTGCTGACGTTGTAAATATTGAGCCTCGACACTGGCAATCATCGCCGTATTGGCTTGTACTTGACGTTCTAACGCCTCTTGTTGTTTTTTACGTTGATTTTGTTCAGCTTGCTTTTGCCAGCTTAACACCGTCATCAATACTTTTTCTTCAAAATTTAATTCTTGTTTTTGTTGTAATTGATGAAGTTGCTCACTGCTTTCCTTTTCTTCATCGCCCATTTTTGTATCAGGCATTGGCGGAGTAATCGCTGATTTACGCAAGGCTTGTTCCGTTTCACCGTCCCCTTGTTGGTCATCTTGTGCTAAAAAATCTGCCTCTTTCACTTTGCTTGGGCTAAGTTGAATACTAATGGTTGTATCTTTATTGCTCGCATCGCTAGCACTTGGCATCGCAAAATGAATGCTTAACACAAATGCGTGAATGGCGACTGCTGTTACCACGACCCCTAAATAAATAGGGTCTTTCCACCATTGGCGATGGAGATTAAGCAAAGCAATCAAATTATTATTCACGATGGAACTCTCACAGCAATTTGCAGACTTTAAATTCAATATGTTAGATAGTTTTTATACACTCCCCCATCAACACTTAGGGAAATGCACAAAAATGACCATGTACAAATCATTATAACCTGCTATTATAGCATTAATTTCTTGTGTGGATTGTATGGAATTATTTGTTTATGCAACAACTCTTCAACCAATATTCACAGCAGTTGTATCAATTTTATCTTAAAGCTGAACAATTTGTAGATGAACAACGTCAATTTAGTGTATCTGAAAAATTTCTCAATGCGACGTTGGAACGTTTTGTAACAGATAATGTCGGCATGGTCAAAGATTTACATTTAGATTTACACGACCATTGGCTACGTTTATACACCACGATTGACTATGCAGGCAACCATTTTGAACTCTCTGTGGATTTAAAATTGGTAAAAATGCACATTAATCATGAAGAGCAACTCTTTGTTTTTGAACAAATTAGCGACACACAAGTGATTAAAGCAACATTTAAACCATTTTGGTATAAATGGCTTGCGTATGGTGCATTATTTTATTATCAAGATATTAAACGCCATGACCCTTTAGGTATGATTTTACAACGGTTTAATATTGGCGTAACTGAAAAAAATGGTTTGTTACATTTAGATTTAATGCGTTGGTTTCATGATAGCCCAAGTGTATTAAATACACTCAAAAAAGTTAATGTTTATCATGGTACATTACAAGAAAAACAACTGATTGTAGATGGACAACTATTTTTAGATGAAATTGTACAATTAAAATCCAAATTTACTCGAGATAATGCCCCTGTTGAACCTGTTCCATCATCTGATGAATGTGCTGAAACAGAAATATTAGTAACAACTGTTACCGCTTAATCGATAAATTTAGCTAATTTTTAATCGATTTTTTAATAAAATCTATTTTTATGAAATATTTTGATACATTTATTTATGTTTTATAGCATAATCTTCATGCTTTTTTAGCATCTTCACATTATGATGATGTCAATTTAAGCTTTTTAAGGGCAACATCATGAAACGTTTTTTACAATATACTGCGATTCTGACCACAGGGCTTGTGTTTTCAACGTCTATTTTTGCATTAAATCCATTCCAAGCGGATTATCAATTCCAATATAATGGAAAAAATATGGGGACAGCATCTCGTATTTTACAACAACAACCAAACCAACAATGGCTCTATACCTTTAGTGCCAAAGCAGGAGCGATGGCTTCAGCAACAGAAACCAGCCGTTTTAGCTTTAAAAATGGACAAATTACGTCGCAAAATTTCCAGCGTAACAGTAAAATTTTAGTGCATAATCGTAGTATGGCGATTAATTTTAACCCATCTACCAAACAAATTAATACCACCAAAGATAAAACAGCTCGTTCTTTTGCATGGCAATCAGGCGTTCTTGATGAGTTAAATGCTGAATTACAAGTGCGTGAAGATTTAAAAAATGACGCATTAAAAGCAAAATATTATATTGCCGATGCTAAAGAAGTGGAAGGACGTAAATTTGTACGCCAAGGCAATGAAACCATCAAAACCCCTGCAGGGACTTATGAAACGGTGAAAGTGGTCATGCAACACGCTAACGCTGAACGAAATACAACGTTTTGGTTAGCACCGCAACTGGATTATTTGCCTGTAAAAGTAACCCATAAAGATGAAGACGCATCTTATGGTTTAACTTTAACCAAATACAAAGCGAGCTAAATCAGAGCAAAGGTCATCGGGTTGGGAGATATGCTCAACCCGATTGTTTTTTGAATTGTTTAAGGATTTTGTTATACTAAAGAGAGAAAATAACCATTTTACGCTGTGATAATATATGCAATTAAATAAATTTACTGATTATGCGTTACGAATTTTGCTTTATATTGCTCAACCCCGTGATGAGTTATATGTCATTACGGAAATTGCAGAAAATTTGCACGTTTCACACAATCATTTAGTTAAAATTGTGCATTTTATGGCAAAACAGCAATGGATTATCACCACACGGGGGAAAAATGGCGGAATCCGTTTACATCCTGATGTCTTACACACTCCACTAGGGGAAATTGTGCGGATTTTGCAAGATGACCCACAAATTGTAAATTGTACTGAACCGCCGTGCGTATTACGTCCAAATTGTGGCTTAAAAGGAATTTTAGATAATGCCTTAGCTCAATTTTATCAGCATTTAAATCAATATACTTTAGCCAGTATTTTGACGACATCATCGACCACGCCATCAACCACGCAACTGATTCCAGCCATTAACATCTCTTAAAGAAAATCTTTGCCCTTTTTGTTGTTTTTTTTGTTAGAATAGTCTTTGCATTTTGGCATTATTCTTTATCTTATTTTTATCTATACGGGTGATTCATGGAACCTATGTTGGTCATGGCTGCACGAGCGGCTCAAACGGTTGGTCAAGAACTTTTAAAAGCACATCAAAATCGACATCGTCTTGATTTGCAAGTGGAAGACAAAGGCATTGATGGGCCTGTTACTCGTGTTGACCGTTATTTAGAACAACTCACGATTGAAACATTAAAGAAAAGTTATAAAAATCATAGTTTCTTAGGCGAAGAGTTTGGTTTCCAAGAAGGCAAAGGGCATGATGCGGATTGGTGCTGGATTATTGACCCATTAGATGGTACATTGAATTTTATTCAAGGGATTCCACATTTCTGTATTTCGATTGCTGTTCAACATAAAGGCGTTACGCAACATGGCGTGATTTATGACCCTGTGCGTGATGAATTATTTGCCGCAAGTCGTGGTCAAGGTGCGACTATGAATCAACGTCGTATCCGTGTGGCTCAAAAAGAATCTTTACAAAATAGTTGTTTAGCAGTTGGTCATGCGTACCGTGCAACACGCAATGGTGAAGTCGTTTCTTATGCAGAACAGCATTTTGCATCTTTACTTGCCGTTACCCAAGCAGGCTCACAAATTCGCCGTTGTGGTTCAGCAGCCCTAGATTTAGCCTATGTTGCCAATGGTCGTGTTGATGGTTTCTTTGAACTTGGTTTAAAACCATGGGACATCGCAGCAGGGGATTTAATTGTGCGTGAAGCGGGCGGAACAGTTGTAGATGCTCGTGGGGACAATCATAGTTTAGATAATGGTCAAGTGATTGCAACATCGATGAAATTACTTAAACCATTAATGCAAACCGTGATTCCTGCATGGGGCGATGCGATTAAATAAGCTCTCCTAAAATAAAATGGCAATGTATCAACATTGCCATTTTGCGTTTAAGGTGATTCATTTAAGTGTAAATGTAAAATCCGTCTTAATTCTAATACTGCCTCAGGCGTTTCTTGAATTGAATGTCCGCCTTGAATAATTTTTTCTGACACCGCCCCTGCTAAATGTGAACTTTGATACGGTACAACGCCATCGCTCATCACCTGCACATCATTCGACTTGGCTTGATTCCCTACAATCACATGATATTTTAAAGCAGGTTTAATTTTTGCATCTGCGGTCAATGACATGAAAAATGATTTAGGGCTTAAATCCCCTGCTCCATTTTGAAATAATTTTTCTTGTAATTGTTTTAAGGCGATTTTTTGGTCATTATCTGTTAATAAATAGCCTAAACGGTCAAATCCTCTATCTAAAATAATCAATGGAGATTTAATTGCTTTTCGCAAGGCTTGGGTAAACCATCTATCTGCAAAATCTGTTCCTTTTAATGGCGATGATAAAAAGATAGCACGAGAAACGTGCGGTAATGGTGTCATGTGCAAATGCGTTTTTGATGCCTGCACCATTTCTTTTAATTTAAATTTTTCATCACGGCACGCCACACATTGCTTTTTCACATAATTCATGGCTTTATCAGAAAAATCATCTTGACTGACCAATAAACGGCTAATCACACCGCCCATACTATGTCCAATTAACACCACATCGGGTGCTGGTGATTGTGGTAGTTGAGCCAAACTTTGTTGTAAGAGATGATAAATTTGATACCGATTTTCTAAAATTGGAATATTGGTTGAGTAAAATACTTGCCAAACTTGATATTTCTCTCTTAAAACAGCATCTCCCATAATCTCATTACTGACAGAAACCCACGCTTCGGGACTACTCGCAAGCCCATGAATCATAATAATTAATTTTTTATTTGGTTGATATGGCTCAAGCATAAATAATTGTGGCGAAATAAATTGTTTATCTTGACTAAACAAGGTATTTAAACCAATTTCTCCCATTTTATCATGGGCTAACCATAAGCCATAAGGAGCAGAAAAATTACCTGCTAATTGAAAATTTTTCCCTGAAATTTCAACTTCTTCCACTTGTTTTGGATTGATAATGCGTAACACCATCGCTTTTTTCGTTAAAATCTCTTGTACTGATGTATGTGCTTGTGGCTCAACAATCACCGTTGCAGGTAAATAACGTGCTTGATGAATATTGACATGATGGGCAATATCAATTTTTTCCTTTCCATAATCGACCAATTTATCCCCATGTTTAGTCGCTAAATTCGTTTCAATCACCACTTCTGTGCCAAAACCATCTCGCCGACTTAAAGAATTTAAGCCCGAAAATTGCAAATTATAGGTAGAAATAATTTGCTTAATCTTTTCTGGAGAAAGTTCTGGGTATAAATGATTATCAATCGCATAAGGGCTTTCTCCAATCTTATATTCTTGTAGGAAAACCTGTTTTAATTCTTCATCATTATAATGATTTAAAATAAATGAAACAGCTTGATTATAAAAATCACGCACTAAAATTTGCTGATTGTTAAATAAACGTTGTTGTGCTTGGCGTTTGGTTGCAAATAAATAGCCATAACTATAACGAATGGATTGATTTAATGCCTCTAAATACTGTTGCGTACATTGTTGATAAC
>JBHACK010000009.1:0-9273 GCA_041854545.1 Acinetobacter sp.
ACACAACACCAGACCTTGTGCATTTTATAAAATTTTACCATTAAATTACTTGCAAAACCCATAAAATCTAGTAGAATAGCAGGTCATTGTTCGGGGTGTAGCGCAGTCTGGTAGCGCACTTGCATGGGGTGCAAGGGGTCGAAGGTTCGAATCCTTTCACTCCGACCAAAAAATTCAAGGACTTAACTTTTAACAAGTTAAGTCCTTTTCTTTATTGCGTCAATTTTGTATAAAACTTTGTATAAGAGATTTATTTGCTTAATCCCAAATTGTGAGAGAAGCGCGAGAAATTCACTTGAAAGCAATTTTGATTTTAGGTTTGCAACAAGATGTAAATAACAAAGCGGAATAAATTTAAAATCACAGATATTTGTGTTTGTCAATGTTTTATTGACAAGAAAGGCAAATACTGGTACAATGAAAACTCCCAATTACTCATCAACTCAAAATGAGTACGCCTTCTGTAGCAAGTAAGGGTAACTTACTTATTTCTTTTTAGAGAAGAGTGGCATATTTTAATGCCTATTTTTAGCAGGCGTCAGCAAATCTTACGAGAACCAGTGTGTTTAATGTCTTGTGCATTAAGCAGTATCTCTCTGGGCAAAATTTTCCAAACTATAAATAATTATGATTGTATAAATTGGTACAGTAAAAACCTATTTGCGATTGGCGCGATAGGTTATGTATTGATACGTGCAATTTAGTGGTATGAATGCATCATGCTTTTACTGCTAACAATTTAATCACATCAATATTGATACCTAATACCTAAATACCTAAATACCTAACCTTGACTGTTTAGGGAAAGGTAGTGTTATGTGCCAGTATCTTCAAACTGGTTAGGTTTGGAACGTAATCCCGTATTGTATCTATAAGAAATGGGAGTAAAACATGGAATACCAAAATGATAAATCAAGAGATGAAATCAGAAGTGGATTGATTAAACAAATGAAAGAAGGGAGTTTAAATTGTCTGATTACTTTATCAACAAATAAATCTGTCCATATACAAGAAATGAAGCATATGGTTATTGACTTCCAACATGAAGTTGAACAAAAAGCATTTAGGGGAAAAGCATTTAAAGTGAATGATACTTTTGATTATCAAAAATATTTTTATTTTTATGGGTTCTATGAACAGGGTAGTTATCAGGATAACAGCCATTTTCATTTACTGGCTTATCTTGATTTGAATTATTACCAGTTTATCTATGACCGATTACCTAAATATTGGGGAAAAATCTGTGATAGCGGTAGTCAAGATATGCAAGTTATTAAAGATAACTATGTTTCTATTGCCAATTATGTAACAAAGCAATTAAATCAAAATTTTGATAATTATTTAATTAGTGAGAAATCTTATTTGAAAGGTAAAGTAAATGGATAATACGATTGAAATGAGTATGTTGAATATTAAGCAGGTTTGTACCAAATGTGGGTTATCGCGTAGTACAATTTACCGATTGATGAATGCTGGGGACTTTCCAAAAGCTGTTAAATTAACTGCAAAACGTATTGCTTTTAGAGTTGAAGATATTGAAAATTGGCTGGCAACACGTGTATCAATACGTTGATAAAATTTTAGATTACACCAGCTTCATTGATTGAAAATAACAGTAGTAAACACAAGGCAAGGATAATTCCTTGCCTTTGTTATTTTGAAGTTTGGTTAATTATTGTTCATAAAATAGCTTTGAGTTGTGGTCAAACAGGGTTTTCAATGCAAGCGTATTCCGTTAAACTTTGCAAATATTTTATCAATTGGTGTTTATTATGTCAGCTTTATCAGTTTTATTAAATCAAATCGCACAAAATTCTCAAACGCATCGCGATAAAGGTACATCTTTTGAAAATCTTGCTATGCGTTATTTTGAGTATGAGCCATACTATCAAAATCAGTATGATAAGGTGCAAACCTATGCGCAATGGGCGACTGAAAACGCGCAAATATTCGATTTAGACAGCAAAGTCGATACAGGCATTGATTTGGTATTAACTGACAAAGTAGGTGATTTTCATGCGGTGCAATGCAAGCATTACGCACCAGATTACGCCATTCAAAAAGCCGACATTGACAGTTTTTTCACCGCTTCGGGCAAAAAATGGTTTAGCCATCGCTACATTATGGCAACAACTAATAAATGGTCAAGCAACGCCAAAAATTCGTTGGATAATCAAAATCCACCTGTTTCCGTAATTAATTTACAAGATTTGGAAAATAGCCAAATTGATTGGGAACAATACCACAAGCAGCCTGAAAAACCTGTTTTAAAAGCTCAAAAAGATTTGCGACCGCATCAGCAAGAAGCGTTGAAAAGTGTACAAAAACGCTTCAATGCAGGCGAAACACGTGGCAAACTCATTATGGCGTGTGGTACGGGCAAAACTTTTACTGCGCTTAAAATTGCTGAAAAAGTGGCTGGTGTAGGTAAACGAGTTTTATTTCTTGTGCCTAGTTTATCTTTGCTTTCTCAAACTTTGCGTGAATGGACGCAAGATAGTGAATTGAAGCTTAATAATTTTGCTGTTTGCTCTGATAGCGATGTGGGTAAAAAGCACAATGAAGACAGCGTGTTTGCCAACACCAGCGATTTGCAATTCCCTGCTACAACCAACGCCAAAAGTTTAGCTAATGCAGTAAAAATAGTAGAACTCAAAAATGGTCAAAATGCTATGACTGTTGTGTATTCTACTTACCATTCTATTGACGTGATTTATCAAGCACAGGCGCAATTTGGGCTACCTGAATTTGATTTGATTATTTGTGATGAAGCCCATCGCACCACAGGCGCAACTTGGGAAGGCGAAGACGAATCAGCCTTTGTTCGTATTCACGATGCGGACTATATCAAAGGTGCAAAACGACTGTATATGACTGCAACGCCACGAATTTATGGCGAAGCTGCCAAAGCAACAGAAGGTGTAGCACTTTACTCTATGGATAATGAAACACATTTTGGCAAAGAGTTTTTTGTGCTGACTTTTTCAGAAGCGGTTTCACAAGGTTTATTAGTAGATTATAAAGTTATTGTTTTGGCAATTGAACAAGCACACATTCATCGCCGTTTACAAGATTTGCTTGCAGGTGGTAATAATGAAATTAAAGTAGATGATGCTGCCAAAATTGTAGGTTGTTGGAAAGCTTTATCCAAATATGGTTTATCGGGTTATGATGCTTATGAACCTATGAAACGGGCTGTTGCTTTTTGCCAAGTCATTGAAAAGGAATATAAAGGAAATAAGCACAAAGTTAGCTCTAAACTGATTGCCGAAAGTTTTGAAGCGGTGGTACGCGAATACCAAAAAGCCGAAAGAGAAGCACTGTTAAAAGATAAGCCTGATTTAATATTACCACCACAATTAGCCATGACGTGCGAAGCTGACCATGTGGACGGTGGCATGAATGCAGGCGAAAAAGAAGCACGTTTGTCTTGGCTCAAAGCAAGCGAAGGGCTACCTGAAAATACTTGTCGTATTCTGTCAAATGTACGTTGTTTGTCGGAAGGCGTAGATGTGCCGTCTTTGGACGCAGTTTTGTTTTTGACGCCACGCAGTAGTCAAGTTGATGTGGTGCAATCGGTAGGGCGTGTGATGCGATTGGCAAAAGGCAAAAAGCAAGGTTATGTGATTTTGCCTGTTGTTATTCCTGCTGATGTAGAGCCTGAAGATGCTTTGGATAAAAACGAAAATTATAAAGTGGTATGGCAGGTATTAAACGCTTTGCGTGCGCATGATGACCGTTTTGACGCGATGATTAACAAATTGGAATTCAATGGTAAAGACACACAAAAAATGGAAGTCATTGCCATTGCTGAAACGGTATCGCCAAAACAAAAACGTCAAAGTAGCAGTGAGAAAAAAGCGGGCAAAGCGCGTGGTTCACATAGCATAGGCACACAACCAGACCAAAAAAACGAGCAACTGACAATACAGTTTGAAATTGGCGAAATTGAACGCGCTTTATACGCCAAAATTGTGAAAAAATGCGGTAATCGTCATCATTGGGAAGATTGGGCAAATGATATTGCCGATATTGCCAAAACCCATATTGACCGCATTCAAGCGGTATTGGAAAACCCTGAAAAGCACCCCAATGAAGTTGCTGCATTCAATAAATTTGCTGCTGAATTGCGTGATGATTTAAATGAAAGCATTAGCGATAATGAAATTGTGGAAATGCTTGCCCAGCATTTGATTACCAAACCTGTATTTGATGCTTTATTTGAACAATACAGTTTTGCCGAACACAATCCAATGAGCCAAGCCATGCAAGCGGTATTGGATTTATTGGAAGAACAGCATTTGGAGAAAGAACGCAAGCAATTAAATAGTTTCTATGAAAGCGTGAAAATGCGTGCTTCGGGCATTGAAACTGCAGAAGGTAAGCAAAAAATTGTTGTGGAACTTTATGACAAGTTTTTCCGCAATGCTTTCCCACGCATGACGGAACGACTGGGTATTGTGTACACGCCTGTTGAAGTGGTGGATTTCATCATTCACAGCGTGGAAGATGTATTGCAAAAAGAATTTTCAGGCAGCCTGCAAGATAAAAATGTCCATATTTTAGACCCATTCACAGGTACAGGCACATTTATCACGCGCTTATTGCAAAGTGGCATTATTCCTGATGATAAGCTGCCTGAAAAATATCGCAATGAAATTCACGCCAATGAAATTGTTTTGCTGGCTTATTACATTGCGGCAATTAATATTGAAGCGACTTATCATGGCATATTGCATAACAATATCAATGGCAAAGTTTCAGATGGTAGCGATTATGTTCCATTCAACGGCATTTGCTTAACCGATACATTCCAAATGTATGAAAAAGGCGATATGTTGAATGAATTGCTGGTGGATAACAGCAAACGCCGTAAACGCCAAAAAGAACTGGATATTCGCGTGATTATCGGCAATCCGCCGTATTCCGCAGGGCAGGAAAGCGCGAACGACAACAATGCCAATATTGAATATCCGCATTTGGATAACCGCATTCGTGAAACCTATGCAGAATATTCAACTGGAACATTAAAGAATGCTTTATACGATAGTTATATTCGGGCAATTCGTTGGGCTTCCGACCGCATAGGCAAACAAGGCGTTATTGGTTTTGTAACTAACGCAGGTTGGATTGAAGCCAATACCGCAGATGGCTTGCGTAAATGTTTGGTTGATGAATTTTCCAGCCTCTACATTTTCCATTTACGCGGTAATGCGCGTACATCAGGAGAACGTCGCCGTAAAGAAAAAGACAATATTTTTGGACAAGGTACACGTACACCGATTGCCATTTCCATTTTAGTGAAAAATCCCAATGCCATCGAACAAGGCAAAATTTATTTTCACGATATTGGCGACTATTTAAGCCGAGATGAAAAATTAGCTATGATTAGCGAATACGGCAGTATTAACGGTATTTCTGAACAGAATGGCTGGCAAGAAATTCAGCCCGATGAATTTAACGATTGGCTTAATCAACGCGACCCGAATTTTGATAATTACATTAGTTTGGGCGATAAAAAGGATAAAAATGCGATAACGGTGTTTGAGAATTATTCAAATGGTGTTAAAACAAATCGAGATAGTTGGTGCTATAATTTTTCAAAAAGAAATTTACAGAAAAAAATAAGTCAAATGATTGAATTTTATAATAATGAAACCATAAAATTTCAAAACTCAGATAAGAAAATCGAAGCTAAATTATTCATTAATACAGATGATACAAAAATCAGCTGGACGCGTGAAATTATTCAAAGTCTTGAACGTGGGAATTTACGTGATTATGTTCCTTATCACACTACTAAATGTGTATATCGTCCATTTTCTAAACAATGGCTATATTTTGATAAGTATTTTAATAATTGCGTTTATCAAATGCCAAAAATTTTCCCATATCAAAATATTGTTACGAATTTAAATTTATTGGAAGATACTAATACTGTAATTAGTATGACAGGACGCGGTGCGACTAAAGAATTTTCTGCATTGGTAACAAATGAAATTCCTGATTTGGAAATGATTTCCAAAGGGCAATGTTTTCCGATGGATTTGTATGAAGAACAAGCTGTTTGCGATGCCGCGATAGCTGGCATCGCAAACAGCGAGCAACAGCGAATATCGCCATGTGTCTCTCAATTACAGGAAACAAGGGCTTCTCAGTCTTTATTACAGACACAATTCCCGACTTGCATCTCATCGGAGACGCGCAATGCTTCCCAATGTTTCTCTACGAGACGGAGTGATGAACATGACGATTTGTATCACAGGATTAGGAACGAGCAAGGGCTTTTCAGTGTTGATGACGAATACCGTACCCGATGTACAAATGCAGATGAACGGACAATGTTTCCCAATGTTCCTTTACGAAACGGAGGAAGCATAATGAGCCAGACAGACTTGTTTACCCAAGGCATGCCGTCTGAAAAGCAGCCTGCACAGAAAAAACTAGTTCGCCGTTCCGCCATTACCGATGACGCTTTGGCACATTTCAGGCAGCCTTATTCGCCTGAAGATGCCGAAAATATCAGTAAAGAAGATATTTTCTATTACATTTACGGCTTGTTGCACAGTGAAGAATACCGCGAGCGTTATGCCGATAATTTGAGTAAACAATTACCGCGTATTCCACGCATGAAACATTATGCCGATTTTGTTGCCTTTTCCCAAGCTGGGCGAGATTTAGCAGACTTGCATTTGCATTATGAAACTGTGCCGATGTATCAAGGCGTGGAATTTTCAGGCAGCCTGAAAAGTTTAAAATTTACTAAACAGCAAATTATCGGTGGCGATGATGCAGATTTTTATGTTCAAAAAATGAAATTTGCTAAAAAAGATGATAAAACCAAAGTCATTTACAATGGCAAAATCACAATTGAAAATATCCCCGAAGCTGCTTACGATTACATCGTGAACGGTAAATCTGCACTGGAATGGGTAATGGAGCGTCAATCTGTATCAACGGATAAAAAATCAGGTATTACCAATGATGCCAATGATTGGGCGCGTGAAACGATGAACAATGCTCGTTATCCATTAGAACTTTTCTTGCGCGTGATTACCGTGAGTTTGGAAACGCAAAAGATTGTGAATGCGTTACCTAAATTGGATATTTTGTCTGCTTAATGAGTGGCAAAAGTGAATAAAAATAACTCTGCTACCTGAAAAGATAGCAGGGTTATTTTGAGTGATTGATGTATCAGAAATATTGTGCAAGGAAACTTTCCCGAAAAATAACTTCTTTATCAATAAAATTGCCTAATTTCTGCCAAGCTTCTGCCATTTCTGTTTCGTATGAATATTGCTGGTATGATTTATCGATGGCATTGCGGATTTCATGATTTTGGCATAAGTTGATGATATGCGGTGGAATATTTAATTTTTGCATAAAGGTCGAACCTGTACGGCGTAAATCATGAAATGTCCATTTATCATTGCCTACGACTAATGAATTATCATGACGACGATTGGTGGCTTTTTTATTACGTTCTTTAAAATCAATTTGTCTATCGCCAATAATTTTACTGTACGATTTTAAACAAACGTGTTTTTCAGGCTGTTTTTGTGAAGGGAAACACCAATCGCTTTTAGGTTGCAAATTTTTCAAGATTTGAAATTGTGCCAAACTAAATTCGCTCAAATAAACTGTATGTGCCGATTTCTTACCTTTCATGCCTTTAACATTTTCAATTGGAATAAACCAAGTTTTTTTATCAAAATCAATATGCTCCCACCTTGCTAACATGAGTTCACCAATACGGCACATGGTTGATAATGTAATCCAAATGGCACATTGAATATGCTCATTTAAAGGTTGTAAGGCTGTTCGTTTATTTGTTGCGTGAGCATAGGCTTTCTTTTCTGCATTGATATTCTTTTGAAGTTGATGTAATTCAGTAATGGTTAAAGTACGTGTACGATGAGTTTCATAATTTGTATCCAGTAGTTTTTGGATATTGAGTTGTGCAGTAGGGATACCATTAACCAATAAACTTGACCATGTAGGATTATTTTGTGCCCATGTAAATAGCTGGTGTAATTCGCTATATAGTTTCATGATGGTTCGGTTACGGGGATATTTCTTTGTACCACCATTTTTGATGTGTTTAAAAATATCAGTTAAAATTTCCATTGTGATTAGGCGAATGGGTTTATTGCCTAATTTAGGTATTAAGTGCCGATTAAAAGAAGCCGTAATTTCTTGATTATCATGTTGTCTCATCAGTCCATATTCCAGCCAATTTTGAAATAAATCAGAGAATGTTCTGTCTTTTAATACATCATGCTTGGCTTTTTCAATGAGCTGTTGATTTTCTAAAGCTTGTTTAATGCGATTACTTTTCTTTGCTTCACGTGGATTAATGCCATTTCGTAGTTGTTCTTTTGCCCAATCTCTTTCTTGCCTAATACGTGCAATATCATCTTTTGGATAAGTTCCACAGGGAAACCATTCGTTTTTATTTTCCCAACCATAAGCATATTTAAAGGAAATACTAACGCCATTGGTTCGCTTTAAAGCGCGAACAGTACCAAATAAGCCATCTGTATCATGAATATGATAGCCATTGTATTCAACGCCTATGGACTGTAATTCCTTTACTGTAAAAACATAGTTTTCACCACGACCTGAATAAATTGTCTTTTGTTTAATGATGAGTTTACTTGATTTAGATTTGGCAGTCATTTTGAGTTGCTTTTAAAATTGTATAAAAAATTGTATAAAAAATTGTATAAATGATTGTATAAATGATTTTTGTGCTTAAATGGAATTAAGTGAAACAATGTGATACAATAATTTTAAAATAAATAATAAAAAACATCAACATATTTTAAAATTTGAAGCTATAAAACATAATTTGATTAAAATATACCTGCATGGGGTGCAAGGGGTAGCAGGTTCAAATCCTGTCTCCCCGACCAATTAATACAATATAAAATATATCATACAATTACCATAAACCTTGTAAAATCGTAATTATCCAACCTACAAAAGCAAACATTATCCATATCATTAGCACAATAACAATTAATCCCAAAATATCAGGCATATGTAAATACAACCATGCGATAATAGGATTTCTCCAAAACGTAGAATTTCGTTGCTTTTTTTCTAATTGTTCATGTAAAAATGGACGTTCCAAATGAATTTCATCTTGAATATCATAATTTTCTTTAACATGTTGATGAACAATCGCTAATGTTTGACGGCTTGGCTGAATAAAAATATCGGCAATTGTACCCAAAACAGGTATAGTACCAATAAACATATCCACGACTG
>JBHACK010000010.1:0-20910 GCA_041854545.1 Acinetobacter sp.
GGCATTTAACAGCGTATCAGTTTGATACAGAGCATTTAACGATTTCTGAACAGCATTTTGTGCAGTATCAACATGGTTAAGTGATATATTTTATTGATATGTTTAAAAATAGGCAAATCGTGTGGATTTGCCTATTTTTTTTGTTTGACATAAATGGGTGGCTATCTTATGATAGATGGCATATTTTTTGCTTTAATTTTATTAACTTAGCTTTTTAATTTTTATTTGCACATTATTATGGCATGGCATTCTCATTTAAATTTAGTGTTTGATGATGTTCATCAACAAACACGGTTACAGCATTATGCTCATACAGGGGCATTACGTTTACAACGGGCGTTATATCCTGAACCTGCACCACAGCAGGGCATTTGTCATGCCATTATGTTATATCCGCCTGCAGGGATTGCGAGTGGTGATGTGTTACAGATTGAGTTAGATTTGGTTCAGCGTTCACACGTTGTGCTGACAACACCGGGGGCAAATAAATGGTATGGACAAGACCAATTATCTGTTGAACAAGCCTATCCTATTTCAGTACAACATCCTTTTACCGCTCAACAACATAGTCGGATTATGCTGGGTGAGTCTGCTCGATTGGAATGGTTGCCACAAGAAAATATTATTTATAATCAAAGCATTGTTTATGCCAGTAATCAGTTTTTTTTACATCCAACTGCAAGTATGATGGCATGGGAAATCAATGTCTTAGGTCGGCAATTGTGTGGTGAACAGTTTTTGCAAGGGCAATTACGGTTATCCAATTTATTTTGGCACAATTCGGAAGATAAATCTCGGCTGATAGTGAGTGATTGTGTTTCACAACAGGCAGGGGCGACATGGTTTTCATCTCCATTAGGATTGGCGAATCAACCGATTTTTGCGAATTTTTGGTGTATTCCTGCTGATGCTCAACGTGGTCAATTATCCCTTTGGCATCAGCAAGTTAATCAGCTGATTGAACAACAGCAATTGCCTGTATTGTGTAGTATTACTGCAAGTGCATTAGTGGTGCGGTATATTGGGTATGATGTACGTCAATGTTTTGATGCATTAAACAGGATTCGATTATCTTTGCGTGAGTGGATGTGGCAGATTCAGGGCTACACGCCACGCATTTGGGCAACTTAATTTTAGAGAGTGGAAGGTTATCATGCATTTAACACCAACTGAAAAAGATAAATTATTGATTTTTACTGCGTTCTTAGTGGCAGAACGTCGTAAAGCCCGTGGTTTAAAACTTAATTATCCTGAAGCGATTGCTTATATTAGCGGTTTGATTTTGGAAGGGGCAAGAGATGGGAAAACTGTTGCTGAATTGATGAGTGAAGGTCGTCATTGGTTAAGTCGTGATGATGTCATGGACGGCGTTGCAGACATGATTGATGATGTGCAAGTGGAAGCAACCTTTCCAGATGGGACAAAGTTAGTAACTGTACATCAGCCAATTATTTAAGGGGGGGAAAGTGATGAAAGCAGGTGAATATCAACTCTCTTCTGAAGAGATTTTATTGAATGAAGGGCGAGCGGTACAACGAATTCAGGTTACCAATACAGGCGACCGTCCAATTCAAATTGGTTCGCATTATCATTTTGCAGAAGTGAATGATGCCTTACACTTTGACCGTGAACAAGCCTTAGGATTTCGTCTCAATATTTTATCAGGCACGGCGGTGCGGTTTGAACCAGGGCAAACTCGAGAAGTGGAATTGGTTGAATATGCAGGGCTGAATCAGGTTTATGGTTTTGCTGGGCGAGTGATGGGCAATGCCAAACAAAATACCGAACATCTGCCACGTTCGCAAAAATACATTTCACGACAAATGTATGCTGAACATTTTGGCATTACCACAGGAGATAAAGTTCGTTTAGCAGATACCAATTTATGGTTAGAAGTGGAACACGATTTTACGACCTATGGAGAAGAAGTAAAATTTGGTGGGGGAAAAGTCATTCGTGATGGTATGGGACAAGGACAGTTAAATGAACAAGACGTTGCAGATACGGTGATTACCAATGCTTTAATTGTTGATTATACAGGCATTATTAAGGCAGATGTTGCATTAAAAAATGGTCGTATTTGGGCAATTGGTAAAGCGGGCAATCCTGATATTCAACCTAATGTTACGATTGCCATTGGAGCTAGTACTGAAATTATTGCAGGGGAAGGCAAAATTTTGACCGCTGGGGGCATTGATACCCATATTCATTTTATTGCACCACAACAAATTGAAGTGGCATTAATGTCTGGGGTAACAACCATGATTGGCGGTGGTAGTGGCCCAGCTCAAGGCACATTAGCTACGACCTGTACTTCAGGTAAATATCACATTGAAACCATGCTGAAAGCCTTAGACAGTTTACCAATGAATATTGGTTTATTGGGTAAAGGGAATGTCAGTTTGCCTGAACCAATCGCAGAACAAATCCGAGCAGGTGTGGTAGGACTAAAACTACATGAAGATTGGGGAACAACACCACAAGCCATTGATAATTGTTTAACCGTTGCAGATGAATATGATGTGCAAGTCGCCATTCATACCGATACACTCAATGAAAGTGGCTATTTAGAAAGTACATTAAATACCTTTAAAAACCGTTGCATACATACTTTTCATACGGAAGGAGCAGGCGGGGGACACGCACCTGACATTTTAAAGGCGATTGGTGAACCCCACGTTTTACCTTCATCGACCAATCCAACACGTCCTTTTACCATCAATACCATTGATGAACATTTAGATATGTTGATGGTTTGCCATCATCTTAGCCCAGCGATTGCTGAAGATATTGCATTTGCAGAAAGCCGTATTCGCCAAGAAACCATTGCCGCAGAAGACATTTTGCATGATTTAGGGGCAATTTCGATGATGAGCAGTGATTCTCAAGCGATGGGACGTGTGGGTGAAGTTGTGATTCGCACATGGCAAACTGCTGATAAAATGAAGGCTCAACGTGGGCATTTAGCACCAGATGAATGTGCAAAACAAGAAGCGATACAGCAACGCATTCAACTTTCGCCGTGTGATGAAAAAACAGAAAATGATAATTTCCGTATCAAACGCTACATTGCAAAATACACCATTAATCCTGCGATTACCCACGGCATTGCAGATGAAGTTGGTTCAATTGAAGTTGGCAAATGGGCAGATTTAGTGTTATGGTCGCCTAAGTTTTTTGGTGTAAAACCTGATGTGATTTTAAAAGGCGGAAGTATTGTAGGCTATCCAATGGGGGATATTAACGGTTCAATTCCAACACCACAGCCTGTACATTATCGCCCAATGTTTGCCAGTTTTGATAAGGCGATTGGAGCGACTTGTATCAGCTTTGTTTCACAATATGCCTTGAATGATGGCATTGCTGAACGTTTAGGTTTAAATAAACAGGTGAAAGCCGTTAAAAATATTCGTGCAATACGCAAAGCGGATATGAAATTTAATAGTTATTGCCCTGAAATGTACATCAACCCAGAAACCTATGAAGTGCGTGCAGATGGTCAATTATTGACGTGTGAACCTGCAAAAATCTTGCCTATGGCTCAACGTTATTTCTTATTTTAATATGGAACAGATGAAATGAATGTGTATCAACATCGACTTGCTCATGATGAATTAACCGAACAGCAAGTACAACAATTGGCTGAACAACAGCAACAACAACAGTATTTATGGTTAGATTTTGATACTCGCCAACGTTCTCGCTTTCGTGCCACAACTTTATCAGGTACAACAGTTGCCGTGGATTTACCCCGTACAGGCACACTCAAAGATGGTGATGTAATTCAGGCGGAAAATGGAGCAATTTTACAAGTCTTTTCTGCACCCCAAACCTTGGTACAAGTAACCGCACATAGTCCATTTGAATTGATGAAATCTGCCTATCATTTGGGTAATCGCCATGTCCCTTTAATGCTAACGGAACAGGCATTATATTTTGAGCCAGATTATGTGTTGGAAGAGATGTTACATTTAATGGGTGTACATACTACACATCTTCAAGCCAAGTTTGAACCTGAAACAGGAGCGTATCAGTCGCATGGCGGTCATCATCACCATCATCATGGGCATGACCATCACGGACATCATCATGAGCATGACCATCATCACCATGATGATGTGATGTAGGAAATGTATATGTTGTCCACATTACAACTGGCTCAAGTGTTGATGTTAGCGTCCAGTAATTTGCCGATTGGTAGTTATACCTATTCACAAGGTGTGGAATCAGCGATTGAACATGGTTTGATTGTAGATGAATCATCAGCATTGTACTTTATGCAACAGTATCAACAATCTGCGTTAATGGAATTTGATATTCCTTTAGCGGTGAGTTTGATGTGGGCAATGCAACAGCAACATTGGGATTTAGCAGATGTCTTGGCAGATATGTATCAAAGTAGCCGTGATAGCTATGAGTTTGCCCTAGAAAGTGAACAATTAGCACTCGCATTTCGTGCGTGGATTGATGCAGTTATCGAACTTGATGTGCCTGTGGTATGGCAAACGCAAGGCTTTTTACCAATGTTTGCACGGTTGGCAAGTTATTGGCAATTAGACATTACCGCAAGTATGATGACTTATGCTTTTAGTCAAATTGAAAATATGACCCTTGCCATTGTCAAAACTTTACCTTTAGGACAAATGGCAGGACAACGCATTATTTGGCAAGTACAACAACAGCTTGCACATCAGTTGCAACAAAAAATTCCCGACTATTTAGCACAACTTGAGCAATTAGACCGTACACAAACACTTGAACAGCAGTTAATGCACTTAATGACCTGTTTGCCGTTGTCGAGTGCTTTGCCTAAATTAAGTGAATTATCCTGTTTGCATGAACAGCAATATAGTCGATTATTCCGTTCTTAACTCACTTATTGGCTCGCCCAGTTTAAAGAGATGAAAAATGAATCAATTTAATTTAAAACCAAAATCAAATGCGTCTGAACGCCCATTATCGCCATTACGTTTAGGGATTGGTGGCCCTGTGGGGTCAGGAAAAACCGCATTGACCTTAAATTTATGTCGCCGATTGCGTGAAGTGTATAATATGGCAGTCATTACCAATGATATTTACACCAAAGAAGATTCCGAGTTTCTTACACGCCATGCGGCAATGCCTGCAGAACGCATTGTAGGGGTCGAAACTGGGGGCTGTCCACATACCGCCATTCGTGAAGATGCGTCTATCAATCTCAATGCAGTTGAGACCTTACAACAACGATTTGAAGGGCTAGAATTGATTATTATCGAATCTGGTGGTGATAATTTGGCAGCAACATTTAGCCCAGAATTATCTGATTTAACCTTATATGTGATTGATGTCAGTGCAGGGGATAAAATTCCACGCAAAGGAGGCCCGGGAATTATGAAGTCAGATTTATTGATTATCAATAAGACCGATTTAGCTCCTTTAGTGGGTGCATCTTTAGAAATTATGGAACGTGATGCCAAAAAAATGCGTGGAGATAAGCCATTTGTTTTTAGTAATATGAAAACACAAGACGGATTAGATGAAATTATTGCGTTTATTCAACGAGAAGGCTTATTGCGTGCGGTCGAGTTACCAAAAGCTGAACCACAACATCTACCAAGTTCAAGTGAAAATATGACATTTTAAAGAGGTGAACATATGATAAAACGATTTAAAACGACTCAATTACAATCACTCATGATAATGGGATTGTTGATGAGTTCTAGCATTGCATTGGCTCATGTTGATGGCTCACATCATCATCATTCATCAGGGCTATGGTCTGGCTTTTCACATCCATGGTCAGGTTTAGACCATATGTTACTCGCCATGGGCTTAGGGGTGATTTTGGCACGTTTCCTAGGATTAGGGCTGTTATTTTTAAGCAGTAGCCTTGTTGTTGGCTTTGTGATTGCATTAAGTGGCGGTTTTGCTGGCGTTGCAACTGAATCTATTGAATGGGCGATTGTCGCATCAGTCATTGTTACTATGGTTGCGATGTTTATGCAAAATGTGTTACCACAGAAAAAAGCCGTATTTTCAATGCTATTTTTGGTAAGTGCATTCTGTTTGACTTTATTTCATGGTGTAGCCCATGCCTTAGAAATGCCAAGTGCTGACATGAGCTTAAGTTTTGCAAGCGGAATGATTTTAGGTATGAGCAGTTTATTTTTAATTGGTGCAGGGGCTATGCGAATGATTCAGCGTGTGGCTCAACAACGTCCAGTTATGCACTATAGCCCATCGGTATTGGCTGTATGTGGTTTAGCATTACTTTGGTTAAACTAAATTATAGATAAATGAGAAAAAGGGCAATTTGCCCTTTTTTATTTTATAACATTTTGATTATCATAATAAAAAATAGAATAATTTGTTTTAAAATATCATAAAAATATTTTTGGCACACTTATTGCTTTATACAAAATAACAAATAGCGAAACAACTGGAGATTTCCCGTATGAGCAGTAAAACTTTAGAACACGTTCCGCCACATGGTGAGCCAGATGAACGTAAAGCAACACAAGAAACGCTCGAAGATTATACATTACGCTATGCACCGCATAGTTTCCGCCGTTGGAGTCCTAAAGTCGTTTCGATTACCGCATTAGGTGGTATCGCTTATTTAGCTGATTTTTCGATTGGAGCAAGCATTGGCATTACTTATGGCACAACCAATGCAGTATTGTCTATTTTATTTGCCGCCTTAGTGATTTTCTTAACGGGTTTACCTTTAGCCTATTATGCAGCACGTTATAATTTAGATTTGGATTTGATTACTCGTGGTGCTGGCTTTGGTTATTTAGGGTCGGTGATTACCAGTATTATTTTTGCCAGTTTTACCTTTATTTTCTTTGCTCTGGAAGGGGCAATTATGGCTCAAGGCTTATTATTAGGATTGGGCATTCCATTATGGTTAGGCTATTTACTTTCAACGTTGATTGTGATTCCATTGGTCATTTATGGCATGAAAGCCCTAACTAAATTACAAGTTTGGACAACGCCATTATGGTTGATTTTGATGGTCGGGCCTGTGGCGTATTTAATGATGACCCAGCCTGAAGTGATTCAACATTGGACAAGTTATGTCAGTCCAACGCACGCTTCAATGGACATGGCAGCCATTATGCTTGGAGCAGGGGTATGTTTAGCATTAATTATGCAAATTGGCGAACAAATTGACTATTTACGTTTTATGCCAGCAAAAACCGAAGAGAATAAAAAAGCATGGTGGATTGCGGTGATTTCGGCGGGGCCAGGTTGGGTTGTATTAGGAGCAATTAAGCAAATTTTAGGGGCATTTTTAGGGGTATATTTATTAGCACAAGGCTTAAATTTAGCATCGGCAACAGAGCCTGTACAACAGTTTATGCACTTGTTTAATAATATGATTCCGGGGTGGTTTGCCATTTTCCTTGCTGTGGTGTTGGTGGTGATTTCACAAATTAAAATTAATGTAACCAATGCTTACTCGGGTTCTTTGGCGTGGACAAGCAGTTATACACGAATCACTAAACATTACCCAGGACGTTTGATTTTTGTATTAGTGAATTTAGCCTGTGCATTATTTTTAATGGAAAATAATATGTTTGCATTTTTGCATAAAGTATTAGGATTCTATTCAAATTTTGCGATTGCATGGGTGGTTGTTGTGGCAACGGATATAGTCATCAATAAATATATGTTAAAACTTTCACCAAAACGCCCAGAATATCGCCGTGGAATGTTGTATAACTTTAACCCTGTCGGTTTAGTTTCTTTTGGTTTAGCTGCGGTATTGTCGATTGGGGCATTCTTTGGTTGGTTTGGTGAATTTTTAGCATCTTATTCACCATTGATTGCCTTAGTGGTTGGTTTTGTGATGACGCCAATTATGGGTATTTTAACTCAAGGAAAATACTACATTAAATCTCATGATGATGGTATTCAAGAATCTCGTTTTGATGAAACTGGAACACCTGTCGCAACAACCTACCATTGTATCAGCTGTAATGAAACCTATGAACGTCCAGATGTGTTATTTTCACATCATCATCGTGGTGTCATTTGTTCATTATGTAAAACATTAGAAAAATAAAGATAAACTATCAATATAACAAACCAGTATCTAAGATACTGGTTTTTCTTGAAAATAGCTTATTTACATCTCAATTTCACGCAATCGCATTAAGCCTTCTTGTACTGTACTACACACTAAATGCCCATTTTGCCACATCTTCCCAAAATTTAAGCCACGAGAACTGACGGTTGTTGTCGCTTCAATATCATATAACATCCATTCATCGGCTCTGACTGGGCGATGGAAATAAATGCTATGGTCAATACTGGCACATTGTAAATTTGGGGTAAATAAACTCATCCCATGCGGACGTAAGCCTGTTGTCATTAAGATAAAATCAGAATAAAACGCCACAATCGCTTGATGTAAGGATTGTTGGTCATGTTCTGCTGAAATCGGTTCATGTGTGCGTAAATAGTGAGCATTTTTCGCTTCACTTGGTTCAGGGCGAAATGGATTTTGTGGATTAATACGGCGGATTTCCACATGACAATCTCGCATAAAAAATGCACGCACATTTTCAGGGACAAATTCACTTAACTCTGCTTTTAATGCTTGGTCATTTTTCAGCGATTCTGGTGCAGGGTAGTCAGGCATATGTTGTTCATATTCCAAGCCTTCTTCAGGATTGGCAAAGGAAACCATCGCGGTAAAAATAACCCGTCCATGTTGAATGGCTTTGACTTGACGGCTTGAAAAACTGGTACCATCACGAGTACGCTCAACTTCATAAATAATCGGTGCATTAACATCACCGCCATATAAAAAATAAGCGTGTAAAGAATGTGCAGGACGGTCAGTCGTATAGGACGCCGCACGCAAGGCTTGTCCGAGCACTTGTCCACCAAAGACACGTTTGCCCACAAGGTTACGGCTTTGTCCACGAAAAATGTTATGCTCTAAACGTTCTAGGGTCAGTAATTCGATTAATTCTTGAGTTAAGGTTGCAGTCATGCCATTTGCCTAATCATAAAAATAAAGTTGAGCTATTATGGCAGATAAGCAGAAGTAGGAAAAGTAAAAACGACTTGAGATTACGCTCAAGTCGTTTGTGATTTTGTATAAAAGCGAGTCTTAGAATTGACCTTGCAAGCCTAAATATGCCCCAACATGATGTTGTTGTGAATCTGCATAACGTGTTGCAACTCCACCATTTAAGCTAACTGCTGGAGAAAATTGATGTTTTACGCCAATATCAAGCATGGCATGATTGCGTTTATCTTCATTTTCCACAGTGGTGTTAAAGCCTTTGCTGTAGTTTGGCATAGATGGCAATGATGCTGTAATTTGAGCCGTTTCTGTATCTTCAAATTCACGATTAAAGCCAACTTGTCCGTAAACAGCGGTTGCATCAGTCATTTGATATTGAGTTTTTACTCCAACTTCCCCTTGTAATGAGTTAAAGGTTTGTCCATGAAATTTCATTGCTGTTGATAGGTTGGATTGGTCTTCTAGGCTATCATTCAGCTGTAAACGTTGGGCTTTGACTGCAACATAAGGGGCATATTGCCATTTATTTTGTTTAACTTGATATTGTCCTTCTAAACCTGCAAAGGCACGTTGTCCAGTTGTGCTTGCTTGATGCTGACGGGCTTCACCGTCCCAATTGATTTGGCGTTGAGTATCTAAACTTACATGATTAATACCTGCATGAGAATGTACTTGTACATTGTCGCCTTGATAACGGTGATATACGCCTAAACCTGTTTCTTGGCTGTCGGCTTGTACATTGCCTACATTGGTATCTTGATGATTTTGATATTGAGCAAATAAGCCAACATTATGCTGTTTTACCGCAACATCTGCACCAACCATCACCGAAGGTTGTGTCGATGATTTTGAGCCTTCATTTTTGATTTGAGCGACATCGGCATCAATCCAAACATTATTTTGTTCACGGTCAAGCAAATCTAAACGGCGGTGTAATTGTTGTTGCGTGTTTACACCATTTTTAAAAGTTTGTTGCTGTACCGCAAGCATTTCAGCAGGTGAATCAATAATTGAACGATAGTATTGTGCTAAAATGCGATGGGTACGACCAGATGGGTGAATACCATCCGCAAAAATATAGGTTTCATTCGCATTGCTTTCTACGAGCTTTGTTGATGTACATTCTAAAATATTCTCTGTTGTACAAGCTTTCCCTGTGGCGTTGGTAAAACCAAATGCCGTTGGATTGTTTACCCCTTCTTGTATTAAAGCAAAGGAGTTCGCAGGAATGACATTGGCATCAATTTTATTTAAACCATTAAATAATACAGTATTATAATACCATGCCCCTTGTGTTGCGGTACTTTGTCCGGCTGTACCAACATACTTTGGCGTTAAGCCCACATCAGGCAGATTGGGTACAAGAATAGATTTTGCACCTGCATTGGCAAGGGTTTGGATATTATTTACGGTATTAGTGGCTGCGGTTGCAATCGTTGTTTGAGCAGATGAACTACTCGCAGCTGCGATTAAATCATTTGCTCCAATCCAAACACTATACAATGCTTTTGGGTCTGCTGTTCCTTGATTCTGACTTAGATAATTGGCAATTTGTGTCGATGCAGGTAAAGCTTGTGGGATTGTACTGCTGACTGTAGCAGTTACTGCACCGCCCATCGCATAGTTAGTTCCGCCTTGAGTAAAAGGCGTTGCTGAACCTTGATAAGATGTAGCTAAGGTTTCTGACCATACTGCATCAGGGTTGGTGGTAAATTTTGCACCATAGACACCACTATCGGTTAAACTATCGCCAAAGAAAACAGTTTGGCTAAAATCTTGAGCAATGCTCAACGTGCTAAAAAGAGAAAGTGCAATTGTACTTGCAAGTAAATTAAAACGATAAGTCATAGCAAAGTCCCTGCAAAAGAGGTTGATACACGATTGTAATAAAATTTGTCATACAAATGCAAGACAAAAGATTACAAGGTGTAAAACATTTTTTAAGGTCAGTTCAAGGAATCATGTTATGATTTTAAATTTAGGTTGGGATATGCGTCAAAAAACATCACGTCATCAAGCAAAGGTTATTCCATTTTGGAAATATGTGCGGATTTTAATTTTACTGATTATTTTACTTGCGGTGGCATTAAACGCATGGCGAGATAAAAACCAAGATTGGACAAAACCAATTATCATCGTATTACACCCTGTTAATGCAGATGGGCGAGAGCAGACACAACGCTATATCCAACAACTTAAAACAGAAGATTTTGATGATGCCCAACAATATTTACGAGAAAATATCCAACATTTTCGTGGGCAAGCATCGTCCGTTTATGTTAAATATGCACGAGAAATGACCGAAAAACCGCCTGCAGTACCCACAAGCGGAAGTGCATTAGATATTATTCTTTGGAGTTTAAAATTTCGCTATTATGCATGGAAACATGAGCAACGAGAAGATTCTTCAACGGTTACGCTCTATCTTAATTACTATGACCCAAGTCAAAAAAAATCGTTAAAACATTCAACGGCATTGCAAAATGGACGTATCGGCATTGTCAATTTATTTGCAGATAAACCGCATCATGGCTCAAACCAAGTGGTATTAGTGCATGAATTATTACACGCCTTTGGTGCAACCGATAAATATGATTTAAGCACAGGACAGCCGATTTATCCGATTGGTTTTGCTGAACCGAACAAAAATCCACGTTATCCACAACAAAAAGCGGAAATTATGGGCGGATATATTCCGATTAGCCCTGCACAAAGTCAAACGCCAAATAGCTTAAAACAAACCATCATTGGCGATACAACGGCAATGGAAGTCGGCTGGAAACCTTAATTTGCTGATAAAGTAGCCAATCATGTAAGCAAAAGCTGACATATATTGTCGTCAATCACGACTAGAACGAGAGTGTTTGATTTGTTATCTTACAGCCATCGACAAGGAAAAAGAAAAGGCTTTCACCCCCTCTGCATGGACATCGTTGATACACCATGGACGCAGTCCTTGATAACATGGTAAACCTAAATGAATCTTTAAACCCAAGTTTTTTAGGGAAGAAACTTGGGTTTTTCAATTTTAGCTTTTATGATGATGAGCTAACTGCTGATACAACGCCAAAGTTTGGTCAGTCATTTGCTGTAAAGAAAATTGCTGAACAGGCGAGAGTTGGGGCGGAGATTCAATATGCTGTTGAATACATTGGATTAAAGCGTGTTCATCATCAATCGCAATTAGCCCTTGTGGATAGAGTGCTGATAAAATTTCTGCAACACCGCCACGATTCCAACCAATGACAGGGCGACCAAGCGATAAACTTTCCAAAGTCGTGCGTCCAAACGTTTCCGCTTGATTGGATAACGATAACGACACATCACAAAACGCTAACCAATCTTTCATATCGCTACGATGTCCAACAAACGTGATGGCAGATTGTAATTGAAGTTGTTCAATATTCTGTTTTAATTCCTGTAAATACGCCTGTTTTTTAGGGGAAACATCACCAATAATCACCGCATGAACGTGCGGATATTGTGATTGTAACTGTTGCATTACACGGATTAAGGTTTCATGTCCTTTTAAACGAGTAATTCGACCTGCTAAAGCAATTAAATATTTCCCTTGAAATTGTGGAAACTGCTGTAAAACCTGCTGTTGCCATTCTGCTGAAGGTTGATAACCAAAAGGAAACTCTGTCGGGTCAATTCCACGATAAATGCGTACAATATCTTGTTTAGGACATTTAGGATAATGTTGATGGATATAATCGACTACACTATTAGAAACCGCAATCACCTTTTCCGCTTTGGTCATAATTGCACTATAAGCATTAACAGAATAAAAACCATGAACTGTACTAATTAAATGCGGACGTTGAGCGACAGGAATCCCCTTTAATGCAAAATGCGTTAGCCAAGCAGGTACACGAGAGCGAACATGAACAATATCAGGTTGCTGTTGAATGATTAATTGGCGTAAAGGTTTAATTTGCCATAAACTCGATAATGATTTTTTATGAATTGGCAAAGTAAAATGCTGTGAACCTTCATCTTGCAAACGTTGCACCATACGTCCGCCATTGGACACGACCAGAGAACGATGACCTTGTGCCACTAAAGCACGGGCAATTTCTAAAGTCCCCCGTTCTACACCGCCACTATTTAACTCAGGTAAGAGTTGCATGACCGTTAAAGGACGCTGATTTGACATAAGATTTAACCTTAATAAAGCGAAGGAAAGCCTTCAGGACGTGTTTTAAATCGGCGATGAAACCACATATATTGCGTTGGAGCAAGACGTAAATTCTGCTCAATAATTTGATTGGTTCGCACTGCATCTGCATATTCATCATCACTTGGGAACTGTTGCAATGCAGGTTGGAGCAAAATTTGATAACGTGGTGAATGAACGTCCCCTGTTCGATAAAAATAAATGGGAATCGCAACCGCTTTTGTCATCGTTAAAAAACGGCGGTGAGCAGTTACTGTGGCAGCAGGTACACCAAAAAATTCAGCCATCACCCCTTGTTTTAAACCAAAATCTTGGTCAGCGGTGTACCACATAATCTGTTTATCTTTAAGTTGGCGAATTAAGCCACGCATATTTTCATGGGCAATTTGCTGTTGATAAATTTTGGCACGTTGATTATAAATAATCCATTCTAAAACAGGGTTATTTTGTGGGCGATACACAATATCAGGCTTAAAATAACGGCTACAAATATAGCCCCCTGCATCAAGTAAGGTACTGTGTAAACCCAATAATAGCACGCCATGACCATCATTTTGAGCCTTTTCCAGATGTTCTAAACCTTCAATTTGGACACGCCCTGCAAACCATGTTGGACAAAACCACGCATTTAAGGTTTCAAACACCCCTAACATCATATCAATAAATACTTGTTGCCCTTGTTGATAGCGAACTTCTGCTGACCATTCAGGAAAACACAATTCTAAATTGCGTAAAGTAGTTTTCCGCCGTGATTTCATCAATTTCCAACATAATGTTCCTAAACCGTGAGCCAATCGCCATTGAATTGCCCAAGGTAAATATGCCAATAGGTATAAACAGGCAAGAGCAAGCCAAATCCCCCAATATTTAGGAGATAAAAAAGACCCATGAAATTGGGCGTGATTGGACGCAGTCATAAGGTTACACGATGGAACATCAAACAAAGAAAGGCTATTGTAAACAACTTTTGGCTTGGGGTCATCTGCTTTGCTTTGATTTTCAAGGAACAATAACGATTTACTACAGCAGGCTAACATTTTGCTGAAAATTTGGATTAAAAGTTACACAATACTCAATGATTCTTTAAGGATTTTGTTTAGAATAGGGCAACATATGACGCAAATATTTTGATAAGATTGAATGGATAGAGGATTTATCAATGAACCGATGTCTTTTCAATAAATGATGCGAATGTTTGGTAGATTTAGCGTTTAAACTATAGGCAATGTTTTAGGTCGTTTTGGGGATTATCTCGTTATGTTTAGTGTTCAACGTACACAGCAATTATGGAAAAAAGCACATTATCGTTCAATGATGGTGTTATCATCATGTTTAGTTTATAGTCTTTCTGCGTGTGCAGCTGAAGAAGATTTCAATGGTGCCTTGCGTGCTGCCAATGCCAAAAATACCAGCCAATTAGAACAATACCGCTGGAGCATGGAAAATGATGCGTTGGGCTATTATCCAGAATATTTTTTATTAAATAATAACTTAGCTAGCCAACCTGCAAATGCAATTATCCAATTTGCTCAACGTCATGCAAACTCTGCAATGGCTGAAAAACTTGCAGCAGATTATGTGGAAGAAAAAGCAAAAATCGGTGATTATGCGTCTGCTCGTGCCTTGATTCCTTATGTAAAAAATGCAGATGCGTCTGAAAACTGTGCGATTGCCCTTGCTCAAAAAAATCAAGGCGACCGTACCACAGCAACGATGGTGCGAAATGTATTTTGGACGACCAATAGCCAACCTGCATTATGTACACAACTTGCCAGTACATTAAATAGTAGCCCAATGTTTACCCAAGCAGAAAAACAAGCACGTTTTTGGGCATTGTTGCGTAATGGTTCATCAAGTGAAGCGGTTGCGATTGGGCAACAATTAGGCATCAATGTATCTTTTAGCAGTTTAAGCCAAATTAAAGCCAATCCACAAAGCTATTTATGGTCAGCCCCTAAAGCAACGGCAACAGACCATGCCTATTTAATTTTTGCTTTAGGACGTTTGGCAGATAATGATTTAGCTAGTGCATTATCAATGGTTGAACAAGTGGCTCAAGGTGTGCCACAAGATGTACAACGTGCTTTATATCGTACGGTTGCTTATGTCGGTGGAACAACGGTTGGTAAAAATAATTTTAATCAACAAGTTTTACAATATTTCCAAAAGAGTGAAGGCTATTATTTAAACCCTGAAGAAGCGGAAATTTATGCACGTCAAGCCTTGCGTTTTGGTGCATGGGACAGTTTATTAAGTGCCATTAAACAAATGACTCCTGTGCAACAAGCGGAAGACCGTTGGCAGTATTGGCTCGCACGTGCCTATGAAAAGAAAGGCAATAGCAGTACAGCCAAACAGTTGTATCGCCAATTAGCAAAACGTGGTGATGATTACTATTATTTATGGGCAAAAGCTCGTTTAGGTGAAAGTTTACAACATCGTCAAAACTATCAACCGACCAGTGCCGATTATCAGCGTTTATCACAAAATATTCATTTCCGCCGTGCATTTGCCTTGCGTGATGTCAATGCACCAGAAGCCTATGTCAATCGTGAGTGGAATTGGGCAGTCCGCCAAGCCTATTTACAACATGATGATGGTATGATTTTAGCGGCTGCAAAACGTGCGATTGATATGGGGTGGTATGACCGTGGCATTTATGCGGCAGAACGTACTATCAAACTACATAATTATCAATATCGTTATGTAATGCCATATAAAGACCAAGTGGTGAGCTATAGCCAAAATGCAGGCATTAATCCTGCATGGGCGTATGCGATTATGCGTCAAGAAAGCCGTTTTAATGCCCATGCACGTTCAGGCGTAGGGGCAACAGGGTTAATGCAAATTATGCCAGCAACGGCTCGTACCATTGCTCGTGATATGGGCGAAGGGACAGCCAATATTGCCAATGCAAGCAGTAATATCCGTTATGGTACATGGTATTTATCAATGTTGATGCGTGAAGCCAATAACCCTGTAGTCGTAACAGCAGGTTATAATGCAGGCCCGAACCGTGCATTACGTTGGCAACCAAACAGTAGCCCGATTGATGCTGACCAATATACAGAAAGCATTCCATTTACCGAAACACGAGATTATGTTAAACATGTGATGACCAATGCCACACATTATAGCGTAGAGCTTGGGCAAGGCTACACCAGCATTGAACAACGTATGCCAACGGTAAATGTTCGCTATTAATCACGCCTATTTTGTTTCATTCATTAAAATTCATGATTGGGTCTGCTGATGAACAAGACACATTATCGATTTCGTTTGACTTCGTATGTCAAAGCACCACGTTTAAAATCACTATTGCTATGTTCGGCAAGTAGTGTAGGGGGCTTGATGTTCTGCTTAGGCAGTACCACGACATCAGCAAATCCTAACATGAATTATATTTTGCGTATTGAAATGGCACCAGCGGTGTGTGAAATTGATGCAACTCAACGCAAAGCACGAAAATGTTTAGAAGGATATTCCTTTATTATCAAAGGATTATATCCTGAAATTATTGCTCAAAATTGCCAAACCAGCAGTTCTGCCAATCTTTCACCTTTACACGCCCGTGCGATTGCTCGTGTCATGCCCAATGAACAAGCACGAGAGCAATTATGGAAATCTATTGGTAACTGTGTCCAAGGCAATGCCAGTCAATATTTTCGGCAAATTATGACCTATGCCGAACGCTTAAAAATTCCATCATCATTAACGACTGAAAAATCATTTTATGCCTATCATCAAGGGGTTCGCCAGCAAATTCAAGCGATTAATCCGCAATTACCTGCAGATGGTTTTCGTTTAATGTGTCAAACTAATCCGCGCACACGCCAAGTGGTTTTAACTGAATTGCATATTTGTTATGGTGCAAATGGATTGTATCGTCAATGTTCATCGCAAGTGGTGTCAAATTGTCCAACATCTTTTGTGATTGAAGGTTCTTATTAAGAACCTGTTCACAATTAATTCCGCTTTCATATTTTTGTAGAATATCTCATTAAAAATCATTGCTTTTTTGTCAAAAATAGCTAAATCTTGCTTTTCTGCGTCAAAAACTTGCTTGATAGAATGACTATCAACCTGCATTTTTTCCTTGAAAAGCTGGCGATTTATCTCATTTTTGCCTAAAAAAATTAATCATGAACAGGTTCTAGGAAAATTTTTCTTTATTTTTACATAAAATAATGAATATTATAATAAAAAATATCAGCATTAATTATTTGATAATCATCAATAAAAATAAGAAATCAATGAAAAAAACGTCAAAAAACTACAACTTTTGTCGTAAATAATCGCTTTTTTCATGCAAGATGATTCACTTTAGAGTACAATCATAATGATTTACTTTATTCATGTTTTAATTTCCTATTGTTGAAATTAAATCCTTTCATAGTTCTATCTACCAAAACCATTTGGAGACAATGATGAAACAACCTGTTCGTGTTGCCGTAACTGGTGCTGCTGGTCAAATTGGCTATAGCTTATTATTCCGTATTGCAAGCGGTGAAATGTTAGGAAAAGACCAACCAGTTATTTTACAACTTCTTGAAGTACCAGTTGAAAAAGCTCAACAAGCGTTAAAAGGCGTGATTATGGAGCTTGATGACTGTGCATTCCCATTATTGGTTGATGTAATTGGTACAGATGACCCAAATGTTGCATTTAAAGATGCTGACTATGCGTTATTAGTTGGTGCTCGTCCACGTGGCCCAGGTATGGAACGTGCTGACTTGTTACAAGAAAATGCGAAAATCTTTACTGTTCAAGGTAAAGCATTAAATGACGTTGCAAGCCGTGATGTAAAAGTATTAGTTGTAGGTAACCCAGCAAATACCAATGCTTACATTGCAATGAAATCTGCTCCAGATTTACCAGCGAAAAACTTTACTGCAATGTTACGCTTAGACCACAACCGTGCTTTAACACAAGTGGCGAAGAAAACAGGTACACAAGTTAAAGACATTAAGAAATTAACTGTTTGGGGTAACCACTCTCCTACAATGTATGCAGACTACCGTTTTGCAACAGTAAATGGTCAAAGCGTAAAAGACTTAATTAATGACCAAGTATGGAATGCGGAAGTGTTCTTACCGACTGTAGGTAAACGTGGTGCAGCAATTATTGAAGCTCGTGGTTTATCTTCTGCAGCGTCTGCAGCAAATGCAGCGATTGACCATATGCGTGATTGGGCATTAGGTACGAATGGCGAGTGGGTAACCATGGGTATTCCATCTGATGGTTCTTATGGTATTCCTGAAGGTGTCATGTTCGGTTTCCCTGTAACGACTGAAAACGGTGAATACAAAATCGTTCAAGGTTTAGAAATCGATGAATTTAGCCAAAAATACATCGACATTACTTTAAAAGAGCTTGAAGAAGAGCGTGCAGCAATCGACCATTTATTCAACTAATCAATTGTTGATGGCTTAAGTTCCTTTAGCCAAACGCCCAATACTTGTTATTGGGCGTTTTTTATTTGAAATAGGGGGGTGTGATGTTGTGGGTGTGGTTTACGCTGTTAGCAGCGTGTATGCAAGTTGGACGTAATGCAGTACAAAAGCAATTAAGCCTTGATGTGCCAGTATTGGGCGTAACGTTGGCACGGTTTATTTATGCAATGCCATTGGCGTTGTTGTATTTACTGTTTTTGTATCATCAACAACCAGCCTATACGATTCCACAATTTTCTACAAAATTCTATTTTTATGTGATAGGGGCATCGATTGCACAAATTTTAGCAACAGCATTGATGGTGCAATTATTTCGACTAAAAAATTATGCCATTGTGTGGGGTTAGCCAAAAGTGAAGCCGTACTTGCGGCAATTTTAGGGGTGATGTTTTTTGCAACAGAAATTGGCTGGCTCGGTTGGCTTGGGGTATTTATTGGCGGAATGGCAATTTTTTTTGATGACGGGCGTTCATCAAATACGCAATTTTTCGTGGCAAACCTTGTTAATTGGCTTGGGGAGTGGTTTAAGTTTTGCTTTAACTTCATTATGGGTACGAGAAGCCAGTTTAACTTTAGCAAGTGATTATTTATTATCCGCAGGTTGGGTACTATTTGCGGTGATTAGTTTGGAAGCGGTGATGTTGTTGCTGTATTTGGCAATAGTTCAGCGTGAAACCTTGCTCAAATTATGGCAACGTCCAAAATTAACCATCGCAACCAGTATTTTTTCATTTTTAGGGTCGTTTGGTTGGTTTAATGCCATGAGTTTAAAAGATGTGGCATTTGTCAAAACAGTAGGGCAAATTGAAGTTGTATTGATGTTGATGGTGTCGTATTTTATCTTTAAGGAACGGTTAAAACCACAAGATTTACTAGGTTTGGTGCTTGTGGTGATTGCAGGCGTGTTAGTCGTGTGGGGCTAGCTATTTTCGCAATGATGATGCGTTTTTGCTATACTGTTATTTTTTGAGAGATTAGGTGTGCCGTGTTAATTTGTCCGATTTGTCAATCATCGCTTGCTCGTCAATTATCATCATGGCAATGTGAGCAAGGACATAGCTATGACCAAGCAAAACAAGGATATGTGAATTTGCACGTTGTTCAGCATAAACATAGTAAATCCCCAGGGGATACGCCAGATGCGGTGCAGGCTCGCAGACGGTTTTTATCTGCTGGGTTTTATCAACCATTACAACAAAAAATTGTCAATGTGGTGCGTGAATTGCAAGTGCAAACTGCTTTGGATATTGGTTGTGGTGAAGGCTATTATACACAAGCAATGGCGGAGCATATTCCACAGTTGGTTGCGGTTGATATTGCTAAAAGTGCGGTGCAATTAGCATCAAAACATGACCAACAAAAACGTGTAACATGGGTTGTAGGAACAGGGGCAATGTTGCCTGTAGCAAATGGCTCAATGCAATTATGTAGCAGTTTTTTTAGCCCTTTACCTAAAGCAGAAATGTGCCGAGTGTTACAGCCTAAAGGTTATTTGTTACTGGCAACGCCTGCCCCACGGCATTTGTATGCCTTACGTCAAGCATTATTTGAGCAGGTGAATGAACATCAACCTGAAAAATTTTTGCAACAATTACAGCCTGAATTTCAGCTTGTACAATCTTATTTTGTTGAATCTGAACTTAATCTAAATCAAACGCAATTACAGGATTTAGTGGCAATGACACCGTATGCCTATAAAGCAAAAGCGGAACGCCGTGCCATGTTACAGCAGTATGAGCAGTTTGCGGTAACGGCGGAGTTTTGTTTATATGTGTTGCAACGTTGTGATAGCTTGAGTTTGGGCAAATAATCGTTTATGATTCAAATATTAAGACTAGAGAGATTGTGAAAAATGAGTCAATTACAACTTTATATTGAAAATTTAGGTGCGATTAAGCAAGCAGAACTTACAATTAATCCTTTAACTGTTTTAGCGGGTGAAAATGGAACAGGGAAGAGTTTTGTTACAAAATTTTTGTATTCGGTTTTAAATATTTTAGGGCGAAATATACTGGATGAAGAATTAATCAAGTTAAGAAATTCGTTGAGTTCAGAGTTAAATTATTTGGGACAATTTATTATGGGTGATGATTATAGTGATTTGAAGAAGATAATAAATAATATAGATAAATCTTCAGATTATGGGTTATTAAGTATCTTTAACCAAATATATGATTTTATTTTTAATATAATAACTAGTGGTCGTACTGGTAATTATGATTCAACTGTAATGATTGAAGAAGGAATAAAAAATA
>JBHACK010000011.1:0-5043 GCA_041854545.1 Acinetobacter sp.
AGTTAGACATCGCAAAGCAGAATAATATTAGTTATTCTGCGTCCAATGTGCGTGTGATTCAAAGTGATGAACAAGGACAACTTGCATTAAAAGCAACCATTGAACAGGCACAACATGACCTAAAAACTCGGCGTTCTGAAATGAAAAATATTCAAGCAACCATGTTTAAAGGCAATAAAGTTGATGCGACATTTTCAGCAAAACAAGTACATGGTGAAAATGATAATGAAAAAGTCGTGTTATCTGAGCAAATTGTCGCACGCAAATTTAATGAGCATGATGTGTTACAAGTGGAAACCGAGCAATTAACGCTATATCCTAAACAAAAAACACTAGAAACAAATCATCAAGTTACGGTACAATCAGCACAGGCTCAATTTACCAGCCAAGGGCTAAAAGCTGATTTAAATACACAGCAATATGAATTTTCAACTATTCGGGGTCAATATGACGTACAACAATAAGCCATCATGGGCAAGCAAACGCAAGGCATTGATTTTAGGTACAATGATGGCTGTTGCCAGTACTGCTGTATTTGCGATTCCTGCAGACCGTCAAAAACCAATCAACTTATCTGCTGACCGAGCAACGTATAACGATAAAACAGGAGTAACCACTTATTCTGGCAATGTGGTTATTGAACAAGGGACATTGAAAGTCCAAGCGGATTCGATTGTGGCTCAATTAAATGCTAAACGTGAAATTAGCAGTATTACAGCGACAGGTCGTCCTGCAAAATTTCAACAACAGATTCATGTAGATAAAGGCATTGCTCGTGGTGAAGCTCAAAAAATTGTTTATAATGCAGATACAGGGATTATCACCTTATCAGGGGGAGCTTATCTTAACCAAGATGGAGCGGTGATGCGTGCAGAAACGTTACGTTATAGCATGAATAAAGGTGATGTTGAAGCAACTGGCTCAAAATCAGGTCGTGTACAATTAGTCATTCCGCCATCAAGCTCTAAAAGTTTTCCGGGGGCGAGAGATTAATCATGGCTAAAGCACCACAAACGCTCACCATTCGACATCTTGCCAAAAATTATAATAAACGTTGGGTCGTTAAAGATGTGTCTTTTGAAATGCAAAGCGGACAAATTGTCGGATTACTTGGGCCAAATGGTGCAGGAAAAACGACCAGTTTCTATATGGTTGTTGGCTTAGTGCGTATGGATAAAGGTTCAATTTTTTTAAATGAGCAAGATTTATCCCATTTAGCCATGCACGAACGTGCTCAACGTGGCATCGGTTATTTACCACAAGAAGCGTCTATTTTTCGTAAATTAACCATTGCGGAAAATATCATGGCGATTTTGGAAACACGTAAAGATTTAAATAAGCAACAGCAACAACAACAATTACAGCAATTATTAAATGATTTTCGTATTACTCATATTAAAGATTCTTTGGGCATGAGCGTTTCAGGGGGCGAGCGTCGCCGAGCAGAAATTGCACGAGCCTTAGCATCTAACCCTAAATTTATGTTGCTTGATGAGCCGTTTGCAGGCGTTGACCCTATTTCGGTCAGTGATATTATGGATATTATTTATACGCTCAAGCAACGGGGTATTGGGGTGTTAATTACCGACCATAATGTGCGTGAAACCTTATCGATTTGTGAACGTGCCTATATTGTGAGTGAAGGAGCAGTCATTGCAGAAGGTTTACCTGAAGAAATTTTGGCAAATGAAACGGTTCGCCGTGTTTATTTGGGTGATGATTTTAAAGTATAAGGAAAATTACATGAATAAACATCGTTTTAAGCGAAACACGCTCACTTTTGCATTATTAACCTTGGGTTGTGGCTATTCTATGTACAGTATTGCACAAAATACTACAGATACAACCCAACAAGTGGCAAAAAGTGAACAATACGCAGGACAAGCCTTTTTTGAACGTTATTATGTAAAACATTCAGATGAAAATTCTGCCATTCGTTCAGCCATGCAAAATGCTCGTACACGTTATTGTGAAGGTTCATGGATTGCACCAATTACACAAGGCACTAAAGCCCCAAAAGATTTTGCAGAAACCACAACAACCTTAGAAGCTAACTATGGCTATTATAATCCAACAGGGGATTCGGAATTAGAAGGTGATGTGGTCATTGAACAACAAGGACGTAAAATCCGTGCAGATAAAGTCATTTTAGACCCAACACAAACCTATGCCACGGTACAAGGAACGGTGGAAATGGCTCAAGATGGCATTGTCGCACAAAGTGATAGCGTTCGTTATAATCTCAAACAACAGACAGGAGATTTTGAGAATAGTTATTATATTAGCGAACAAAATCAAGCACATGGTCGTGCAGGTAAAATTAAACGTCCAAATGCCAATAGTGTGGTTTTAGAAAATGCCAGCTATAGTACCTGTGCCCCAAGTTCAGCACCTACATGGCGAATTGAAGCAAAACACATTGAGCTGAATCAAGAAACAGGGCGTGGGATTACCAAAGGCACAAAACTGTATATTAAAAATACGCCTGTCTTAGCGATTCCGTATTTTAACTTCCCGATTGATGACCGCCGTACTACAGGGTTATTAAACCCAACATTTGGTTATACCAATGATGGTGGGGTGCAAGTTTCAGCGCCAATTTATCTCAATTTAGCCCCAAATTATGATGCAACCATTACACCACGTTATTTAAGTGAACGTGGATTGATGTTAGATGGTGAATTTCGCTATTTAACTCCACGTTTTGGTGCAGGAACGATGTGGGGGGGATTCTTACCTTCTGATAATAAATATAATAATGAAGACCGTAAGGACTTCCATTTCTTACATTATTGGAACATCAATCCGCAATGGACGACACGAGCAGAATATCATTATGCGTCTGATAAAGACTTTTTTAGCGATTTAAGTCAAAATCCAAATACCAGTACAGATTTAAACTTACGCCGTGCGTGGGAGTTAGAATATGGTAATGGGATTCAAGGCTTAACGGCTAAATTAAAAGTTGAAAAATTCCAAACCTTGGATAAAAGTGTGTTAGATGAAGATAAACCATATGCTCGTTTACCACAATTTTCGATGAATTATCTCTGGGGTAGTCCGCAAGGCTGGCAAGTTGATTTTCATAATAACTCAACGTATTTTAAAAAACGCATTAACGATTCATCAACCGCATTAGAAGATAGCGGTGTACGTTTATACAATGATTTAGCGATTCGTTATAACTGGCGTAAACCTTTTGCCTATGTGATTCCAGAAGCGAGCATACGTCATCTTTATACATGGTACGATGAAGATGCCTTAGCATCACGCAATTTAACACGTGGACAAGGGGTTTATTCGGTAACTGTACCGCAATTTACCTTAAATGCAGGCTTAAACTTTGAAAAACAAGGGAAATTTTTACAAAGCATTTCTCCACAACTGTTTTATGCCTATGCACCTTATAAAAATCAAAGTAGTAACCCAAACTTTGATACTACAACTGCATCAATTAACTATGACCAACTATTTAACCCATCACGTTTTTATGGTTATGACCGTTTAGATGATAATAATTTTGTGAGTTTAGGGGTGAATTATCGGTTATTTTCACCGAATGGTTTAGAGCGATTGCGTGCAGGAATTGGTCAAAGTTTCTTCTTTGAAGACCGCCGAGTAACCTTATCTTCTGATGTTGCAACTGAACGTCGTACAGGCCCTATTATCAGCTTAGGCAGTCAATTTAACGAAAATTTATCGATGAATGCCAATGCAGGTTGGACATCATCAGGACAAAATGCTCAACGTGATATCCAACTGTATTATACAGGTGATAAAGGTAATTTATACAATGTTGGCTATTTCTATCGCCAAGAAATTGCAAACCGTCAATTAGGCTATGAACAAGCCATGTTCTCCTTTATTCAGCCAATTAATGAACAATGGCGAATGCTTGGACACGCTCAATATGACCTAAATAATGAAGTCATTCGAGATAGTTTATTAGGTGTAAACTATGAGTCGTGTTGTTGGGGGGTGTCAGTCTATGGTCGCTCTTATTATAACGATTTAGATAACCCAAATGACCCTGAAGTAAGTGCAAATCGTGCCATTATGGCAGAGTTTACTTTAAAAGGGTTGGGCGGATTAAACAATAAACTTAGTTCTTTATTGGAAAGCCGTGTACTTGGGTTTAACAAAACCAATCAATTTTGGACAGAAGGTCAATGAAAACACTACTTTCAAGATTAACCAAAGCCACTGCCTTTGTTGCAGTAATGGGATTTAGTTCATTCTCGTTGGCAAATAATGGGATTGTTGCCATTGTTGATGATAGCGTCATTTTAAAAAGTGACCTACAACAAGGGGTTGAACTGTATAAAAAACAACTTGAAGCAAAAGGCGAATCCATTAGTAATGAACGTCTATTACAAAAACGTGTACTTGACCAACTGATTTTGCGAAATGCTCAAATCAGCCTTGTAAAACGTTATGGCATTCGCATTAGTGATAATGAATTAAATAATGCAATGTTAAACATTGCCAAAAAATCTGGTGCTAATACCTTAGAAGAGTTTCAAAAACAGGTCGATGCCAAAGCACCGAATAGTTACGCACGATTGCGTGCCAGTATGCAAGAAGAATTGGCAATTCAACGCTTAAACCAGCAAATGGTGATGTCTCGCATTAAAATTAGCGACCAAGATGTCGAAAACTTCCTGAAATCACCATCAGGGCAAGCCATTGTAGGGACACAATACCATGTGATTCATGCTCGTATCTCAAGTTCAGTCAATAATGCCGATGTCAAAGGTTTTGCAGAATTGGTGCGTAATGAATTAAAAGCTGGTAAAGACCCAGCACAACTTAAAGGCTTAAGCCAAGCAGGCATTGTGATTCAAAGTAATGATTTAGGTTGGAAAGAATTATCCGAAATTCCATCTGAATTGGCTGTGCGTGTGAGTCCACTCAATAAAGGCGAAGTCTCTGAACTGATTCAAGGTTTAGATGGAAGTGTACATCTAGTTAAAGTGATTGACCGCAAAGCCAGTGCGGTAAAAAATATTGTACCACAATATAAAACACGTCATATCTTGATAC
>JBHACK010000012.1:0-7089 GCA_041854545.1 Acinetobacter sp.
AAAAAGGATTAGCAAAAATCCAAGCCGAAGGACATTTAGAACTCTTTGAACAAGCAGTCGATGCGTTAAATAAATTAACAGAAGTAGAATTACAACAATTTTTATCAGGCGATTATTTTGGTGATGATGATACACCACAACACCATATTTTAAATCAAGTTGAAGAAAAATTTGATGAATTAAGCGATACAACTGAATGTTTAAGCGAACTTAATGCCCTGTGGTTAAAACAACACCCTTTATTAACGGCGATTGATGATGAGCAAATCGAACAACTCTTACACGAGATTGAACAAAAAATTCCAGATTTAGAACAACGTAAACAAATTGCCTATGAAAACCGCCCACGTTACATCAAAATTATTGATGCACTTTGCGAAAAAATGGCGATGGAATTAGAAAGCATTCATGCAAGCGACCCAACATTTGAATATCAAGGCGAAACCTATTTGGCATGGTATTTTAGCACCAATAAAGGCGTATTTTGCATGATTGAATTGGAAGATGAACAACACGCCATTTTATTTGATGCGGATAGTGAAACCAATTTGCTTAAGTTAGATGTCAAACATATCCAATAATCAGTCATTGTATTGCATAACATAAGCGGAAATTTTTCCGCTTTTTTTATTGATAACATTTATCTTTAAAAATAGAAAACTATCTTATAAGATAGAAAAATAATTTATGATGATGTGTAGTAAAAAAATCATACAAGATAATTTATATTTTTAAAATAATAAAAATCAATAGCTTAAAAATTTTAAATTCAAAAAAACAAAACTTGGCACACTTCTCGCTATGTATAAGGTACATGGGCATGCTGTCATACAGGGGGCGACGCTACCAAAAACGTTTGAGTGGTGGGTAGTCTGGGTAAAACTGGGTGTTGTTCGCAAGTGGGTGTCTCGGTACGGTTGCAGATGCAGGTACTGGCTATGATGAATGGTCTACTACTGGCGCGCGTTTCCAATGAGATTTCTCGGCTACTCGATTAAAACACGGTAGCAACAGCACATCTGCGAGTTCGAATCTCGTCATGTCCACCAAAATTTAACTGGTTCATTGAGATGAAATGGAGTAAAACATGAATAAAGACGTATTTAAAGCAAGTCAAGAAATTGATGTTGAAAACCTTTTAACCATCAATCATGCAGGTGGAAAGGCATATCGTCTTACCAGTAAGCAAGCCCTTGCTCAAATGGTGAATACAGGCACATTTTCTAATACTTTTTATGCCAATGCCTTAGAACAATTAGAGCAAGTTTTAGCCTTTGCAATGCAAACAGAAAGCGAATTTTTGGCGAAATTAGCAGTTTATGCTCGACAACAGGGGTATATGAAAGACACGCCCGTGTTGTTATTGGCATTATTATGCACAAGAGAAGATGGACACCAATATTTTAAACAAATTTTTAATACCATTATTGATAATGGCAAACAGTTGCGTAATTTTGTACAAATCATGCGTTCAGGGGTTGTTGGACGTAAAAGTTTAGGCAATTTAGCGAAAAACCAAGTGAATGCGTGGATTTTATCTGCCAGTGATAAACGCTTTGTGAGTGCTAATCTTGGCAATCAACCTTCATTAAAAGATGTTATTCGCCTTGCTCACCCAAAACCACACGATGACCGCACACAAGCCTTAATTCGTTGGGCGATAGGGCAAGAATATCAACATGAACATTTACCTGTCTTGGTGCAACAATTATTGGCATTTCAACAAGATAATACTCAGCCTTTACCTGATGTTCCATTACAATGGTTAATGTCATTAGACTTAACAACAGAACATTGGGCAAATATTGCTAAACAAGGCTCATGGCAAATGGTACGCATGAATCTAAATACATTTGCACGTCATGGCGTATTTGAAATGGATGGTATGGCGGAAATTATTGCTGAAAAACTCAGCGATAAAACTGCTATTCAGCAAAGCCGTTGTTTTCCATATCAACTTTATACCACATGGTCAGCTTTAGAGCCAGAAGTACCAATCATTGTCAAAAATGCTTTAAAATTCGCAATGATAACGGCATTAAGCCATGTACCACAAATTGAAGGTAATCTTGTGATTGCAGTCGATGTTTCAGGCTCAATGTCATCATCAATCACAGGTTATCGGCGTGGACAAACGTCTGTAGTACGTTGTGTTGATGTTGCGAGTTTATTTGCAACCGCCATGAAATATGCCAACCCAACAGCACGCATTATGCCATTTGACACACAATTACGCACCATTGCATCATTAAATGATGATAATGAGCAAAAAGGTACGCTGAAACAACGTATTCAAGCACGAATAGGAAAACGCCAACCTAAAGAAATTGATGTGTTTCAAATGGCAGATGAATTAGCATCATTATGCGGTGGGGGAACACATACCGCCTTGCCGATGGAGCGATTAAACAAAGAACAGGCTCAGGTTGATGTCATGATTTATTTTTCTGACAATGAATCATGGGCAGATGAACAATCTGGGCGAAATACGCAAATGATGAAAGAATGGCAAATACTGAAACAGCGATGCCCACAAGCAAAACTGATTTGCGTAGATTTACAACCGTATCAAACATCACAAGTAAATACGCAAGCAGATATTTTAAATATTGGTGGATTTAGCGACCAAGTATTTACAATGATAGCATTATTTTGTCAGCAAAATATCGATAACGATTTTTGGGTAAATGAAATTGAGAAAATCACTTTACCTGAAAGTAAATAAATAATGTCAGTATAGAGTTTAAAAAAAATAGAAATTTTATTTAAAATAACTTGATTTTAAATTTTATACTGATATAATAAAGTTATTGTATAAATGAACGTTAGATTACATTATTGTCGGTAGTTCGATTCTATCCAAATATCGCAAGATATTTGTAGCTCAGTAGGTAGAGCCTAATGTCTAACACTTAATGGTTATACAATAAAAACAATGGATAAATGCAAATTAGAGTACATTAAAAAGTGGTTCGAATCCAATAAGACCGTTTTACGGTTGAGCTTAACTCTTTTTATTAGGGGTTAAGGGGTCTGTAATCTCTAATTTATTTGGTTATTCATTGTTAATAATATAGATAATATAAATGAATGTTTAGATTACATCCCTTACATTGGAAATAATGGTTCGAGTCCATTCTAGCGTGAACAGTTCCGCTTGTAGTTCAATAGGTAGAACCCAATGACGTATTATATCTAACAAATAAATTGGTTATATTATCAAACCCAGTCAATATAAAATGCTGGATAGATTACATTTGGTTGAAATCAGGTTCAAATCCTGACCTATTTTCCAGTTTTTGGAAGTAGCGTAAAATCTGTCCCCCTTTGGTTTATATTGACATCTTAATACATTAAAATGCGAAATAAATTACATATCCAAAAAATAATTTATTTCATCATGGTTTAATCTATTAAATGCCCAATATTATCAAAATAATATTGGGTTTTTAAGTTAAAACAATTCCTTCACCTACACATATTCCCCCTTCCATAATCCAAAACGCTGTATTCATTAATAATAAAGAATAATCAATATCATAAACAAGTTCAATTTCAACCCAAATATTTTGCTCAAATTCCATATTTAATTCGCCTGTTATACATTTTACCCCCAAATATTCTTGCGTTCCTTTAATGACTAAATGGGGGCGATATACTCCGCCATTTAATTGGGGTAAAGTAGTACGTCGATGTTGATAAAATTTAAATTGGCAGAATAAACGAGAATGCGTGGTAGAGTTCATCTTAAATTCCATCTAAATGAAATGTATATACTATCATCTATCAAGTATTTTATAAAATTATCTTATTTTATAGTTTTCTATTTTTTAGGATATAAAATTTAAGTAGTAGATAGTACTAAATCTGATGCTTTGAAAATTGATTTAAAAATTTAAGTGATATAAATCAAATAATTATAAAATATTTTTTATTGCTGTACGAAAGTTGGCACACTTCTCGCTATGTATAAGGTGTTATATTTCTCTAGGATGTTTAAGATGTCGGATACAGTTTTAAATGAAATTGAGCAACTGGCTCAAGCAGAAAAAATGGCACAAATCCAAGCCAACCTTGCCAAGCAATTACATAATGATGTGCCATACCAAGTGTTACAAGATGAACACGGTATGCCGATTAAAATGTGGACAAAAGGCGTATTGGTTGATGAAAAATCACAACGCCAATTACTACAAACTGCTCAAATGCCGTTTATTTATAAATGGGTTGCGGTGATGCCTGATGTGCATTATGGACTAGGTGCGACCATTGGAAGTGTGATTCCGACCAAAGGAGCGATTATTCCAGCGGCGGTTGGTGTGGATATTGGGTGCGGTATGATGGCAACACGCACAAGCCTAACTGCAAGCGATTTACCTGATAATTTACACGCATTGCGTACCGAGTTGGAACGCTTAATTCCGCATGGTTTGACTGCTGGTCGCCGTGATAAAGGTTCATGGGAAAATCCACCAGAACAAATTGACCATGCTTGGGCAGAATTAAAAGCCGATTTTGATTTAATTTGTGCAAAATATCCACAGCTTGCCAAAACCAATAACCATAAGCATTTAGGAACGTTGGGAACAGGCAACCACTTTGTAGAAATTTGCCTTGATGAACATGACCATGTGTGGATTATGTTGCATTCAGGTTCTCGTGGTGTGGGTAATGCTATTGGGCGATTCTTTATTGAATTAGCAAAAAAAGAAATGGAGCGTTATTTTATCCATTTACCAAACAAAGACTTAGCATATTTGGTTGAAGGTTCACAATATTTTGATGATTATTGTTTTGCGGTAGGTTGGGCTCAACGTTTTGCCATGAAAAACCGTGAAATGATGATGCAATCAGCGATTAAAGCCCTTGCGACCATTATTCCAAAACCGTTTGATGCTCGCCTTGAAGCGGTAAACTGTCATCATAATTACATTGCTAAGGAAGAACATTTTGGTGAAGAAGTGTTCGTTACTCGTAAAGGTGCGGTGCGTGCAAAATTAGGTGAATATGGTATCATTCCGGGGTCGATGGGGGCAAAATCGTTTATTGTGCGTGGTAAAGGAAATCAGCAATCATTTTGTTCTTGTTCGCATGGGGCAGGGCGAGTGATGAGCCGAACTGAAGCCCAACGCCGTTTTACTGTAGCTGACCAAATTGCACAAACTGAAGGCGTAGAATGTCGTAAAGATGCAGGCGTGATTGATGAAATTCCGTCCGCATATAAAAATATTGATGATGTGATGAAGGCACAAAGCGATTTAGTGGAAGTGGTTTATACCTTAAAACAGATTGTTTGTGTAAAAGGCTAAAAAGGGTTAAATCTTTAACCCTTTTGGAGAAATAAAATGTGTTATGAACTTATGATTAGCACTCATTATTCTGAAGATTTAAGCAGATTAAATCAACTGAATATTTATTTTGAAAAATTGGAAAAAGATAATCTTTGCCAAAACTTAAAATATCCTTATCAATATCGAATAGCGACCATGTGTCCAAATTGCTGTAGCTGTTCTTTACGAATATTTGGATTTGATATGGCAGAAGCATTTAATTTTGAATTTGTACCTTATCAAGATTGGTGCGAAGAATTAAACGAAAATTTTGATAATGCTCAATTTTTATTTCAAGTGATTAAAAACTTAGTCAATCAAGGTTTTAATGTAGATAGTTTTCTTGCGTGGAATGGTGAAGAAAATAACCCAGTTCTAAAAGCGATGACTGTTAAAGTCAATCAAACTGTAAAAGAAAATTTTACATTTATTCATGATGTTTATTTTAATTATGAAAAATAAACATGAATATGATTAATTTATTTAAATGGTAGGAATAAATATGACCACTTATACCTTAACTCGTGCTTTATCTCGTATTAAAGTTTTAAAAGATAAATTGCAAAAATCCAGTAATGATGATTATATTGAAACACTAAATCAAATTAAAAAAGATAGTGAAGAATATATAACATTGCAAAAACGTTTAATTGCCAATGCTCAATCTAATGCAGATATGGTGCAAGAGTTATTAAAGTTAAAATTAGCCATTGAACAGGCGAATTTAAAAACAATGGTAACGATTCATGGTAAAACCATGTCCATTCGTGAAGCGATTGAATTAAAAAATATTTATCAAAATTATTTGCTTAATATTTCTGACCAAATGAAAATGCAGTTAAATCATGCAAAGCAAAAACAATTAAAAGCAAATCAAGAAATTGAAAAGGCTCAAGAAGATACCATCAAAACCTTGGCAAGTGTTGGTGTTGAATTAACGCAAGCACAAATTGATGAACGAGTAAAATCATCAATGGAAACAGTAAGATTAACCAAAGAATTGATTTTACTGTCATTTGATAAAAACTTAACGGCTGAACAAGCCGTAGAGCAATATTATCAACATATTGATAATTTTTTACAAGAAGTGGATTATGTCTTAAGTGAAATTAATGCTATCACCATGATTGAAATTTAAATCAGGTGATGTTAGAGTTTTTGTCATAAATCGCAACCGAAAAATAGAGAATTTCTTTGAATTTTTATAGACTAGGTGTCCTATAACCACTTAAAGTTTAAAGGTAAAAATTCAACGCTAAACGTTTAATTTAAAAAAGTTAAACCTTAAAAGCAAAAAGCTCATTAAATCCTAGATAATCGGTTTTTTGGTCTAAGGAATACCAACTATTTTCCGCTAGGCTGGTTGTGGGTTTATGACATTTTTTTATCAAGGGAAAATATGAACCTTTCTCAAGCAATATTAAATGAAGATGTAAGAGCATGGTATAATCTGCCTGATGATGAGTTATTTCAATGGTTAAGAGATTGTTTTGATGATTCACGTCAAAAAGGAAGATTTAATCAAACGGTAAATAAGACGGTTTTTATAGATGGCTGTTATATTTATTCAAAACATTCATTTTTATGTGAATTAGGCGAACAACTTTTTGGTATAGGTGGATATTTTGGTTCAGACCTTGATGGTCTTTCTGATTGTTGTTCGGGTGGTATTTATCCGATTGAGCATTTAGAGATTAAATGGTTTAGTTTTTATCAAACCTTGTCTGGTTTTGATAATTTATCTGACTTGGCTAGTATT
>JBHACK010000013.1:0-3902 GCA_041854545.1 Acinetobacter sp.
ATGACAAACAAAATTGCATACAACCACAAGCCATAATCTTGTAAAAATACCGCAAGATGTTGGTCTATTTTTAAAATAAAATCGATTAAATCCATAATATGCGAACATCATAATTTGATGGCGTATATGCTAACAGAAATTATTAAACATTGAGTAAAATTTTATTATCAGACCACAAAAATCACGAAAAAAATAGGATATGCCAAACATATCCTATTTTCCCGTATCACACTTATTTTTTAACACCTGCTTGCAATAATAACGCACCTAATCCACCAATTTTTTGCTCTTGTGGTTTTGTAGATGATGGCTTTTGCGGACGTTGATGGGTTGAAGATGATTTTTTATGGGTTTGCTCACTATCTTTGCGTGCTGGACGTGCTGAAGATTGACGCATAGTTAAATTCACACGCTGACGTTCAATATCTACACTTAACACTTTCACCTTGACAATCTGCCCTGCTTTTACCACTTTATGTGGGTCAGATACAAATTGGTCAGCCAATTCAGAAATATGCACCAAACAATCTTGATGAACGCCAATATCTACAAATGCCCCAAAATTGGTTACATTGGTAATCACACCTTCTAATTGCATTCCTTCGGTTAAATGCGTCAATTCGGTAATATCTTCACGGAATTGAGCCGTTTTAAATTCAGGACGTGGGTCTCGTGCAGGCTTTTCTAATTCAGCCAACACATCTTTAATAGTCAATAAACCAACCTGTTCGCTAATAAATTGTTCTGGTTTAATTTTTTGAATAATTTCTGTATTGGCAATCACATCTTTGACCGTTAAACCTTGAGCCTGCACCATTTGCTCAACCAACGCATAACGTTCAGGGTGAACCGCTGACGCATCTAAAGGCTGGTCGCCATTTTGAATACGCAAAAAGCCTGCAGATTGTTCAAAGGTACGCTCCCCTAAACGTGGCACTTTTTTCAATTCTTGACGATTTTTAAATGTGCCATGAGTCTTACGATATTCAACAATTTGTTGAGCGACATTTTTATTTAACCCTGCAATATAGGCTAAAATTGCAGGCGATGCCGTATTAACATCAACCCCTACCGCATTGACACAATCTTCCACAACGGCATCTAGTGCATTCGCCAACTCTGTTTGATTGACATCATGTTGATACTGTCCAACCCCAATCGATTTTGGGTCAATTTTCACCAATTCCGCCAATGGGTCTTGCAAACGCCGTGCAATCGACACCGCACCACGAATAGAAACATCTAAATCAGGTAATTCCTGCGATGCCAACTCACTCGCAGAATATACCGATGCCCCTGCTTCACTCACCACAATTTTTGTTAAATTTAATTCTGAATGTTGAGCCATCATCTCAGCAACTACTTGCTCTGTTTCACGACTTGCCGTGCCATTACCAATCGCAATCAATTCCACATTAAATTGCTGACATAACCGAGCTAACTCCGCAATCGAACCTTTTACATCATTTTTCGGTGCAAATGGATAGATGGTACTGTGAGCAACAACATCACCTGCCTGATTCACAACCGCTAATTTCACCCCTGTACGAATTCCGGGGTCAACACCTAAAGTACATCGCCCGCCTGCAGGTGCAGATAATAATAAATGACGTAAATTTTCTGAAAAAACCGCAATCGCTTCTGTTTCTGCAGTTAAACGTTTCTCTGTTAAAAGCGAATTTTCAATTTGTGGACGAATTTTCCCTAACCAAAATAATTTTGCGGTTTGCTGTAAAAAATTTTGTCGTTTAGCAGGTTGAATCTGCTGTAATGCAAATTCATCTTCAATTTTGTTTAAACACAGCTCATTATCGCCTTCAATTTTTAAAGTTAATACATCTTCCTGACGACCACGCAAAATGGCTAATAAACGGTGTGAAGGCACATTAACTAACTGCTCTTCAAATTCAAAATAATCACGGAATTTTTTACCACTTTCTCGCTTATCTTCACTGCTTAAGCCACATTTAACTTGAGCAGTTTTTAAAAATTGTTGTTTTAATTCAGTGGTTAAAGCAACATTTTCTGCCCATTGGTCAATGATAATATGTTGAATCGCATCTAGCTGGCTCATCACATCTGGATAATTTTCATGATGAAATCCTACTAAAATCTGCTCTGGGTCATCTGCAAGTGTTAAAATCTTATCTGCATATTCACCCAAACCTGCTTCTCGTGCTTTAGCCGATTTACTGGTTTTACGTGGGCGATAAGGTGCATAAATATCTTCTAATTCTGTTTTTGTACTGACCTGATTCAGTTGTGCTAATAACTCATCTGACAACTTATTTTGCTCAGTTAAAGAGACAATAATCGCTTCCCGACGCTCATATAACTCACGCAAATAACTTAAACGATGTTCTAATTGACGTAATTGCGTATCATCTAAACCTTGCGTAACTTCTTTACGATAACGTGCAATAAATGGGATGGTTGCACCATCATCAAGTAATTCAATGGTTGCTTGAACTTGTTGTGGACGAATAGATAATTCTTCAGCAAGTTGTTGAATAATGGCTTGAATATGTTCCATAAACTATTCTCTAAAATAAATACGCCATGATTATAAAGGGGCAAGCTAAAAAGGACAATGCGATAAGCGTTACAAGCCTATCTTTTCCATCTTAAACAGTATCGATTTTCCTTTTACAACTTATCATTTAAATCCTACAAAAGGCTATTTAAATGAGAGACATTATCGTTTATGATAGCTTTTTTCCTTATTGTTGCTTTTATCATCATGTCATTTTCAACAATCGAAGTCTGGTTAGCACTTAGTGTTACATTTCTTGCAGGTTTAGCTACACTTATTGGAGGGTTACTGATTCTCGTTTTTAAACAACCGAGTTATCGCACACTATCCTTTGGACTCGCCTTTTCTGCAGGGGCGATGGTGTATGTATCACTGACTGAAATTTTAAATAAATCCATCGATTCCTTTGCAAATACTATGATGGATAAACAAGCATTTGCTTTTGGAACACTTGCTTTTTTTATAGGTATGATTGCAGTTATCTTACTTGACCGATTTATCCCTAATCCACATACCCTCATTGAAGAAAATACAGAACATTTAGACCGTCAAAAACTCAATCGAGTGGGAATGCTTACTCTATTTGCGATTACCGCACACAATCTTCCAGAAGGTCTAGCAACCTTCTTTGCCACACTTGAAAGCCCTACTTTAGGAGCTCCACTTGCAGTTGCGATTGCAATTCACAATATTCCAGAAGGCATTGCCATCGCCTTACCTGTATATATGGCAACACAAAGTAAAAAATTAGCATTTATTGCAACCTTTATTTCTGGACTTGCCGAACCTGTAGGAGCAATTTTAGGCTTTGCGGTATTAGCCCCAATTATGAGCGATATGGTATATGGTTGGGTCTTTGGTATGATTGGCGGAGTGATGGTATTTCTTGCATTAGATGAACTTCTGCCAACAGCAAAACAATATGCTCAAGGACATGAAACGGTTTATGGATTAGTCACTGGAATGAGTGTACTTGCATTAAGCCTTGTTTTACTTCAATTTATTTAATAATAAATCGTAAAATAAAACAAAGCCTTGTAATCTCTCCCAAAATTACAAGGCTTAGTGGTTTAACACCTCTTACTGTCCTCACTTTCCTTGTCAGGTCTCAACTCACTCAAAATCAACATGAATTAAGATTTTACCAAATAGTCCAATTTTGGCTTATGTTGTTATAATATATCAAATGATAAAAAAAATCAACCCATAAAAAAATCCCCTTATCACTAGATAAGGGGATTTAAATAAAACGCTGGCGATGACTTACTCTCACATGGGAACCCCCACACTACCATCAGCGCTAAGTGGTTTCACTTCTGAGTTCGGGAAGGGATCAGGTGGTTCACACTTGCTATGGTCGCCAGCAAAA
>JBHACK010000014.1:0-3045 GCA_041854545.1 Acinetobacter sp.
ATGGGCGTATGTTGGCGAACGTAGTGGACACTATGTTGATAATGGCTTTACGTTACCTGATTATCATTTACTCAATTTACATGGCTATTATCAACCATCGGAACGAGTACGCTATCAACTCAATGTCAATAATGTGTTGGATACAACCTATTATCCTGCCAGTTACAGCCAATTATGGATTCAAGCAGGTGAACCACGCAATGCGTCATTGGCGGTGCAATGGAAGTTTTAGAACGACATTTACATTGTGATTTTATAGTGATAGAATAAAACGAATATATTAATTTGTTTTACCGATTGGTTTTAAATCAAATCAGGATGTTCCCAGTTTGATTTAAAATCAATTTTTTTAGGAATCATAAAATGAAACAACGTATTCAATTATGCACAAGCCTTTTCGCCATGATGATGTTGGTTGCGTGTAGTTCAGGGGGCGGAGCAGGCGGACAAACAACGACGGCAACGCCAGTGATTTCCAACACACCATCTGAGAGTACAACTTCAAGCACGCCATCTGAAAGTACTAACTCAACGACAACACCGACCCAACCAGCGGTTATTCCTGTCCTGTCAAAAGAAAATTACACAACAAACATTGATGTCATTGTAGTTGGTAAAGATTCTTATGGCACATTACCTATGATTGCAGAAGGAAATGTGAAAAGTAATGCCATTACAGTCAATGGTGCTACTATTACAGACAATAAAATAGATTTTGCTCAATACGGTCAAGGTAATAAAACCCTTGACTTTACTCAAAAAAGTGTTGTAGAACAAGAAGGCAAAGAGCAAAACATTGATGCAACAGGAAAAATTTATTTATTCCAACAAAACTATTCTGCAATGGTTGGATTAGAACGCTCATCAATTAAAGTGGATGGGCAAGAGAGTTTAGATGGAACGAAAAGTGTTAAATCCTATGCACTGTTAGGCGAGACAACGAAAAACTTACCAACCACAGGTACTTACACTTATATGGGTGATGTTCAACTTTATGGTGAACAAAATAAAGCCTATACAGGTAAATTTAACTATACCGTTGATTTTACGACTGCAACAGGTAAAGGTAATGTACTTGGTGTTGATGGAGCAGACATTGTATTAAAAGATGCGACTATTCAATCGGAAATGCGATTACCACGAGACATTGACCGTGAACATCGTACAGGTTATGGCATTGAAGGTGATGCAAGCTATAAAGATAAACAAGGATATTATCAATTAGGTTTCTTTGGAGAAAATGCGGATGAAGTAACAGGCAAACTCAGCCTTGGTGAACAAGGACAACTTGAAGGGGCGATTGGCGGTAAAAAGCAGTAAATTCTAACTAAACCGCATTAACCACAAAAAGCCGAGCATTCGGCTTTTTGTGTTTCTTTTAGGAAATAAAGCGATGTTAAAACTTATACAACAATTGATTTATGGATGTAGTGTGGCAAGTCTCTTATTTTGTCCCTTTAGTTTTGCCAATGTGCCACTCATACCACACGAACAACCTGTCGAAATTGTGCCAGAAACCGCATTATTGACCATCGACCAAGCGAGTGAAATTAAACCAACCGCCACAATTCAATTAGGAACAGGAATTGAAGGGAAGATAAATCATGCAATTTTAACGAAAAATTGGCAAACTTTAGAACAACTGTTAAAACAATATCGCCAACAACCAGTTTATGATGGAATTTTATATGATTATGCCTTAGGCACATGGTATTATGCACAAAAACGTTATGCCAATGCGATTACATTATATGAGCGAGTATTAACACATTATCCTAACGCTCATGCGTTACGTTTTGATTTAGCCATTATGCAATTTGAAAATAAACAATATCAACAAGCAAAGCACAATTTATTGGCAATTAAAACAACACTAAGTCCCGAACTGCAAGCGATTACTGAACGTTATTTAACCAATATTCAACAGGCTCAAGCCATTCAACCCACATTTACTTTGAATTATGAACAAAATAATAATGTCAATAACGCATCTAAAATAAAAGAAATTCAATGGCTTGGACGTACATGGGTTAAAAGTGAAGAAAGTTTACCACAAAAAGCACATGGTGTACGTTATGGAGCAGGAGCGACAAAAACAACAAACCTACAAGGAAACCACTTCTTCACAACCATGCTCGATGTTTCAGGTATCCATTATTGGGATAAAGATGACTACAATGAGCAACAAGTTTATACTTCCATCGGCTACCAATATCAAGATTTTCATCAACGATTTTCTATTAGCCCATTTTTTGATTATACATGGTTAGATGAAGACGCATATCAACATACCCAAGGCGTGAGTTTAGGATATTTTAGACGGCTTAACCCAACATGGCGATTAAATAACACCATTCGTTATAGCGATAAAGATTTTATTTCTAAGCCATTAGCAGAGCGTTATAACAGCCAAACATTTGCCCATCATCTTTCCATTTCTTATTTATATCAACCAAATATGATATTTTTTAGTGGTGTCGATTATAGCGATGAACGTGCCAAAGATGATGAAGTTTCATCAGTTCGTTATGGTGTCAATGTGGGAATGTTAGCAGAAACAGAACAAGGATTTGCAGGACAACTGTCCTTACGTTATGCAAAACGAAACTTTAAAGCACCTGAATCTTTAGTCTATCATATCAAACGAAAAGATGATGAATATTATCTACATAGCCAGTTTTGGCATCATAAATTCCAGTATAAAGGCTTTGTGCCACAGCTCAACCTACGTTATAACGTGATTGATAGCAATATGGACGGATTTTATTCACGAGAAAATACACATATTTTTCTAAGTATCGATAAAAAATTCTAATGATGTTTAAGTAATGTTCAAATATTGGTGTAAAATAAGCATTTTCAAATGATGTAAACATTATGTTTGAAGGCTTATTACTGGTATTTGTTCCCATGTTTTTGGGATATTTCATCAAAACCCAAAACCAATCATTTTTAACACTCATCAATCAAGTGGTGATGGTCTTACTCTACGTCATTTTATTGGTGATGGGCATTGCCTTAGGACAACTTGATGATTTAGCCAAA
>JBHACK010000015.1:0-3139 GCA_041854545.1 Acinetobacter sp.
AGTTGGTGCAAAAGTTTAAAATTAGACTATAGCGAATTGGCGAATTTTTCATCTAAATAGCTTAAAATAGCAACGTTTTGCGGTAAAACAAACTCACCATCAACCAATAAAGGGACTGCCCCTTGTGGGTTTAAAGCTAAATATTCAGGTGTTTTGGTATCAGCAAGTTTCATCGCTTGAGCATCATACGCCACGCCAGACCATTCAAGTGCGGTGTGTGGTACAAGTGAACACGCACCAGCCATATAATAAAGTTTCATCAATATAATGTCCGAGTTTGAGAAAATAATCTCATGTATTATAAAGAAAAAGGCAGACCAAATTGCCTACCTTTTCCTTGAAATTGCAAATTTAATACAAAGGATTATTTTTGCGTTAAAGTTGTGTAACTTGTAATTAAGTTACGATAATCAGGGATATGATTAGAGAATAGTGTACCTAAACCTTCAATGTCATTACGCCAATCACGGTGTAATTCTGCAGCCGCACCAAACCATGTCATTAATTGAACACCTGCTTGGCTCATTCTGTCCCATGCTGCATCACGAGTCATTTGGTTAAATGTACCTGACGCATCAGTAATCACAAATACATCAAAACCTTCTTCAATCGCTGAAAGTGCAGGGAATGCCACACAAACTTCAGTAACTACACCTGCAATAATTAATTGTTTTTTGCCAGTTGCTTTGACTGCTTTTACAAAATCTTCATTATCCCATGCATTGATTTGCCCCGGACGAGCAATGTATGGTGCATCTGGGAACATTTCTTTTAATTCAGGAACAAGCGGGCCATTTGGGCCAGTTTCAAACGATGTAGTTAAAATCGTTGGTAAACCAAAGTATTTTGCTAAATCCGCAGTTGCTAATACATTGTTTTTAAATTTGTCTGGGTCAATATCACGCACAAGTGATAATAAACCAGCTTGATGGTCAACCAATAACATGGCTGCATTGTTTTTGTCTAAACGAACATAAGGCTTTGGAGTTGCCATAATCATCATTCCTATGGTTGGGGAGAGAAAATAGTTACTCAATCATAGATAAATACAATGAAGTAAATTTATTTTGTGTGATAAATCAAGATGAGCTTTTTATCACTTACAATCAATCATTGAGTATATATCCGATATTACAACTTGATAACACTCAATACAAGATTAAGAATTGTAAAAAATATCAATCATTGAGTAACGAGAATTTAATAAGGTGTCCCTATGGCACGGTTTATTCCAGCACAAACAGATATTTCTATTGGCAAACGCATTCAACAACGCCGTAAAGAATTAGGTATAAGTGCTGAAACCTTAGCAGAGCAAATTGGTGTATCACAACAGCAATTTTCCCGTTATGAACGGGGAGCAACAAAAATGAATGTCAGCCATTTAGTTGAAATTGCGGTGATATTAAATACACCGATTGGCTGGTTTTTTTGTGATACATATGCCATAGAGCCTATGGACGAACCACGTTATGTGCCTGTACATGATGATACTTTACGTTTTCGGTTAAATTACCATTGGGCAAACATGAATTTAGAACAGAAACGACATCTTATCAATTTCTTAGATAGTTTGCCTTTACAACGCTAAGCGAACATCATGTCAGCACATAAAGATTAAGTACGTTCAGAATCTAACAATTCACCATCATGCTCAACTTGGCGAGCTTTGGTGTAGCTTTCAATCAATAACGCATATTCTGGGAAAATCGCTTCATACGCTTTCGCCCATTCTAAAGCATCTGGACGGTTCCAAGTTTGTTGGATTTCAGAGCAAACCGCTGCCGTATCCATTGGTACAGCACCTGCTTGAACCACACGAGCAAGGGTAATTTCTTGAGCCATTTTGCTATAAGTACCTGACGCATCGACAACAACAAACACTTGATAACCTTCAGCAATCGCAGAAATTGCAGGGAATGCCATACATACGCTGGTAATTGTACCCGCAATAATTAACTGTTTTTTACCCGTTGCTTTTACCGCTTCAACAAAATCAGGGTTATCCCAAGAATTGATTTGCCCTTTGCGTGCTACATATTGAGCGTGTGGAGCAACTTCATGAATTTCAGGAATTAAAGGGCCATTTGGGCCTTGTGGAACAGATGCCGTTGTAATGACAGGCATTTTTGCCAAAGTGGCTACTTTTGCAAGCGTTACCGCATTGGCACGAAGTTCACGCACATTTAAATCACGAACGGTGTTAAATAAACCACTTTGATGGTCAATAAGTAACATAACCGCATTGTTTGGGTCGATTTTTGGTGCTTGACCATTAAAATTTGCAGGTGCAGACATTAAGTTTACCTTTTAAAATAATAAATGGGAGATTGAAGTAACAATACAAAATATTTAATCTTTAAACATCGTGAGAAAAGCTACTTCATGGAGAACACGAATTGTTCTTGATAAGCTAGTATATATTGTTTTATAAAAAAGAATAGACTGTAAAAATAGAACATAAAGTTCCAAAAATGGAACATAGAAATAAGAAAATATTTTTAGGGGTGTTAATATTTCAATTTGAGAAAAAAACAAGGATAAATTTTATTTGACATTCTCACTTTTTTTCTTTATCATGAGTTTAAGTTTTTAAACTTATCAACTTTAAAGGTGAGTTATGCCACAGCAAACTATGCAACTGATGAAAGAATGTATTCCTATTTTTACGGTACTTTCAGATGAAAATCGCCATAAAATCCTACAGTTACTGTTAGAAAATGGCAAAATGAATGTCAATGAAATTACTGAACGATTGCATTTATCACGTCCTGCGGTGTCGCACCATTTAAAAATTATGTTACAAGCCCAAGCTGTGAGCGTGGAGCAGGTGGGTAAAGAACGTTTTTATAGCATTGCTATGTATGACGCTACTGAAAAACTAGGACAACTGGCACAGCTGATGGCATATCATTGTCCATCAAATCAAAATCCGTCAAATTAGCATTAATTTTTTGTTCAATGGGTTTATAGTTTTAAACTTATTAACGTAATAAGAGTAGATGATGAAAGCATATTTTATTAATAAATATCAAAAAGCCCCTGCGATTTTAGGCGAAATGCCCGAACCTGTGATGAATGATGACGATGTATTAGTACAAGTTCATGCATCAGGATTAAATCATTTAGATTTACGCAT
>JBHACK010000016.1:0-6228 GCA_041854545.1 Acinetobacter sp.
ATGGTTGTAAAAAAGTAGCGATGGCAGATGTTAAAGATGCTGAACGAATTACAGGTTATTTAGTGGGCGGAATCAGTCCATTAGGTCAGAAAAAACGCCTACCAACGGTGATTGCTCAACAAGCGGAAACCTTACCTAAAATGTATATTAGTGGCGGAAAACGTGGCTTAGATATTGGCATTGTGCCACAAGATTTAGCCAATGTGTTGGGGGCAACGTTTGTTGATGTAGTTGATGATTAGGGTATCCTAAACTATTTTTCAAGTAATGCTAACTCTTGGCACGCTTCTTGGTCTTTTTGCTGACAGGCTTGATTAAACCATTCTTTGGCACGTTTTAGGTTTTGTCGTACGCCATGTCCGCCTTCTTTAAATATCATACCGAGCATAAATTGAGCATTTACATCGCCTTGTTTTGCTGATTTTTCAAACCATTGTTGGGCTTTTTGGTAATCTTGAGCTACGCCTTGCCCATCATAATATGCTCCGCCCAAACGTGTTTGAGCAGGGGCAAAGCCTTGTTTTGCAGACTGTTGCCATAATTGTATGGCAAACATTAAATCAGGGGATTTGTTGGGGATTTCGCCTTTTTCATACATTACCCCTAAGTTATATTGAGCATTTGGGTGTCCTTCGTCTGCTAATTGTTTAAAGTGGCTATAGGCTAAATTTAAATCTTGTTTTGTGCCAATCCCTTGATAATAAAAAATGCCAACTTTGGCTTGAGCATCAGACAAGCCTGCTCGACTGGCTTTTTGAAACCATGAGAATGCTTTGGCTTCATCTACCGCTGTTCCTTGTCCGTATTGATACATTAAACCTGTTTGATATTGGGCTTTAATATGGCCTGCTTCGCTTGCCGATTCAAACCATTTTAAGGCTTTCTCTGCATTCATTTCTCCGCCTTTGCCTTCTAAATACATCGTGCCAAGTGCATAACGTGCATCTCTATGATGCGGTGCAACACGTTCAAACCAGTATCGAGCTTGTACATAATCTCGTGCTACGTCTTCTCCCAAATAGTAGCGTTCGGCTAAATCATATTGAACGGTTGGATTCCCCATTTCTGCTTGTTTGATGAGTTGTTTCACTTGAGCATGGTCGCTACTGTGATATACCCAGTAAGCTAAAATGGCAACAATTACTGACAATGAAATGACATCAAAAGCTCGGTTCAATCGTATCTTTAATTTTGCCATTTCATCTTGCCTTAATCTTGCAAAAATGGATTGTATAATCGCTCATAACCAATGGTGCTTGGTTCGCCATGCCCTGAAATAAAACGTACATCATCATCTAAGCTTAAACATTCACGGCGAATGGAGTCTAATAGTTGTTGATGGTTGCCCCGTGGAAAGTCGGTACGTCCAATCGAGCCTTTAAATAATACATCGCCTGTCCAAAGCATTTTATGTTCTGCATTATAAAACATGACGTGTCCTGGGGTATGCCCTGAGGCAAAACGGACTTCAAATTGATGTTCACCTAAATTTAAGGTTTCTCCGCCTTCAAGCCATTGTGTTACTTGTACCGCTTTTGGCACAGGGAATCCATAACGTTTGGCAACATCTGCTAAAGATTCTATCCAAAATTCATCTTCACGGTGTGGCCCAATCACTGGCACTTGCCAATATTCCGCCAGCTCACCGACTGCACCAATATGGTCAATATGTCCATGTGTAATCCATAAGGCTTGAACAGTTAAGCCTAATTCTTCGACAATGGCTTTGAGTTTTTCGGCTTCACCGCCTGCATCAATTAAAATGGCGTGTTGGCTGTCGCTGTCCCATAAAATTGAACAGTTTTGGGCAAAGGGGGTAACAGGGACTAATTGAACATTTAACATCGAGATTTCAATCCAAATTATCTTTTACATAACCATTAAAAATTCTAACACATTCGGGGTCATCATCATGATAGCGTTCAAAAAAATTATGTGGTTGGCTAAAACAGCGTGGGCTTAACCAATATTCTTCAACGAAATCTTGATAATACATTTCAGGAACATCAGGGTCAGCCCACGGCTCACCTTTATCATAAGTTTCAACATGATAAAGCCAATCGCTTGGAATACCATGTTCAATAATATCAAACGCTCGCTTATCATATAGATAGGGTTTACCATCTTCATCGCTGATTAAACGGTAACGCTGTGATGAAATTTCAATCACCGTATAAATTTTCCCTTGTTGCAAACCATGAATATGCCAATACGGTTGTAATATCGTTTTTAGTTGAACTTTCATTGATAATTCCTAATGATAAAACATCACCCGTGCAACATCGACTTGTGTTTTTAATAAAATTTCTAATAAAGATAAATGCTCATCTTGCGTATTTAATGCAGGGATATACGCATATTCTTGCCCGCCGTGTTGTTTAAATAATTCTGCATTTTCAATGGCTAATTCTTCTAAAGTTTCTAAACAATCCGCTGAAAATGCTGGGCTAATCACTTGTACAGATTTAATGCCCATTTTCGCCCAATCTTCTAGTAACGCATCAGTATAAGGTTTTACCCATTCTTGTTTACCAAAACGAGATTGGAAACTCAACGCCCATTGCGTAATATCTAAATCTAAGGCTTGAGCCAAGAGTGTGGCGGTTACACGACATCGCTCCGCATAGGGGTCGCCTTTATCGGCATACGGTTGCGGAATGCCATGAAACGACATTAATAATTTTTCTGCTTGACCATGTTCTGCCCAAAATTGACGGACACTTTCCGCTAAGGCATGAATATATAAGGGATGTTGATAATAATCACGAATAATGGTTAATGCAGGCAAATTCCGTTGTTTTAACGTCCAACGAGCAATCGCATCATACACAGGGGCGGTTGATGTTGCCGAATACTGCGGAAATAATGGCAAGACAATTAAATAATCTGGTTTTAACTGACTAACTTGAGCCAACGCATTTTGAATACTAGGTGAGCTATAAGTCATTGCAGGTACGACATTTAACTCAAACTGGGGAAATTTAGGTTCTAAACGTTGTTGTAATGCTTTCACCTGCTCCAATAACACTTGTCGCATGGGCGAGTCGCCATGATGCCAAATTTGCAAATAACCTTGAGCCACTTCTTTTGGACGAAACGGTAAAATAAAACAATTTAAAATAATTTGCCAAATCGGCTTCGGAATTTCAATTACACGAGAATCGGACAAAAAACGCCGTAAAAAACGCCGTACCGATGCTTCTGTCGGCTCTTCAGGCGTTCCTAAATTTGCAAGAATAATGGTAATTTTATGTTTATTTGCTGTTGTCATATTCATACTAACTCAAAGACGTTTTTAACTCTCCATTATAGCGGAAAATGACATGAGATTAATCACCATTCTCAAAAAATAACCTTAGCTCACCAACTGATACGCAATCCAGCACATCATCAAGCCGATAAGACTATCTAAAATCCGCCATGCCATCGCCTTGGCAAACAAAGGGCGTAAATAACGTGCCAAATAACCCAAACTAAAAAAGAATAAAAAAGATGCAAGCATTGCTCCACTCGCAAAAGATGCCTTTTCAGCATATTTTGATGACACAGAGCCTAATAAACCGACTGTATCTAAATAGACATGTGGATTCAGCCAAGTAAAGGCAAAACATAAACTTAAAGCCTGTTTTAACGATTGCGATGATGATTCATCATCTAAGATTAACTGCTGATTGCCCTGATAAGCACGCTGAAAAGCCATTAATCCATAACACACTAAAAATAAAGCACCACCATATTTCATCACATCTAAAAAGATAGGCGATTGAGAGAGTAAAGGAGCAAAACCAAATACGCCCAATAAAATCAATAACGCATCAGACGTTGCACAAAATAAACAAATCCAAAAAACGTGCTGTTTTAAAATTCCTTGTTTTAAAACAAAGGCATTTTGAGCCCCAATCGCCAAAATAAGAGAAAAACCTAGCATTAAGCCCGAAAGCCACGCATCAAGACTAAAGGTCATTTAACCGCCTTTTTGGATTAAATAACGGTATTCGGTTTGTTGTTGCTCATCTTGGCGTTGCTCATTGAGTAATAATTCATGCCCTAAATGTAAGCAAAATTTTGGAATATCCCACGATGTTGATGGGTCTGTCGCCAGTAGTTCTATCACGTCGCCTGCTTGGGCTTTACGCATGACTTTATGTAACATCATAATCGGTTCTGGACAACGTAAGCCATGTGTGGCTAATTGGTGTTGAATGCTAATCTCAGTCATTTTAAATTCTCATCAATAGATAAAAAATCCCTAAAGTTGTACACTCTAGGGACAAACAAAACCATCTTTATTATTTAAATGAAAGATGATTTAAATCTAATACATCTTGCATATCATATTGACGAGCTTCTTTACCGCTGACCCACACCGCCGCACGCACCGCACCAGATGCAAAGTTCATACGATTATTGGCTTTGTGGGTAACTTCAACACGCTCACCTTCACCAATAAACATCACCGTATGTTCGCCCACAATATCACCGCCACGAATGGTCTCAAAACCAATGGTTTGACGGTCTCTTGCTCCTGTATGTCCTTCTCGTCCATACACCGCCACTTCTTTTAAATTACGTCCTAAAGTATTGGCAACCGCTTCACCCATCATTAAGGCTGTCCCTGATGGGGCATCAACTTTATGACGGTGATGGGCTTCTACAATTTCAATATCAACTGTATCACCAAAAACTTTTGATGCTAATTCTAACAGTTTAATCGATACATTGACCCCTACCGAATAATTGGCAGCATACACTACTGGAATGTGTTTTGCGGTGTCTTGTAAATGTTGTTTTTGTGCATCATTAAAGCCTGTTGTGCCAATCACCATTGCCACGCCTGCTTCTCGACAAATGGTTAAATGTTGTTCGGTTGCAACAGGAGCGGTAAAATCAATCACCACATCGCATTGTTTAACTACATCGGCTAAGTTACCCACAACCTTTACACCTAAAGTGCCAATGCCTGCTAATTCGCCTGCATCTGCACCGATTAGGCTACTTTCTGGGCGTTCTACCGCAGCCGACAAGGTTTGCCCTGCTTGGTGTACCGCTTGAATTAAAATGCGACCCATTCGACCGCCTGCACCTAAAATGCCAATTTTTACTGGATTTGTCATCGTCTTTACTCTAAATTTAAACACATGGAGCTATTATCGCATAAAGCGACTTTGAAACAAAGAAACAAAATCAAACTTGCTGTGGTGGTATCATTAACAAGCGTTCAGCTAATCCTAGAATATGTTCCGCCCATGCCACATAATGTTGCCATGTTTGGGGAATGCCTGTTAAGCCATAATATACCCCTGCTAATTGCCCACAAATCGCCGATGTTGTGTCCGTATCGTCTTATTTTTACACTCTTCAAAAAGATCCATATTAATGCCTATTTATTTAACTGTTTTAAATAACGCTTAAAATCACTTGAATTATTCAATTTAATAATTCAAGAATCTATATATTTTGGGTTTTCTAAAAAAAAAATCGTTATAATATATATAATTATAATTATTCCACAGTATATTAATTATTAAATTTAATCTATCACGATAATATAATATAGATTCGATATCTAAGTTTGCTATTTCAAAAGAATCATTCTCAGAAAGTGAACATTGTATTGCACCTTGAATAGAATCACATAAATAATATAAATTTCTGGCTAAATTTTTAGAAATCATATTTTCATTATATAAGTCTTTTATAATATTAATAATTTTTTTTTCTAAATCCCAATATTTTTCCGTGTTCCACATACACTCTTCCAATAGCTCATATTGAAAAGAATTTCTGTCAAAAAAGAAATTAAAAAGCTCATCATTATTCATCATATTTTAATCTCCAATTTTATTAAAATTAGCATCAAATGTACCTAGTCTTGTTTCTTTTTTACCCAAATCTTTAATAGAATTAGCCATTTTCCATACCCCATACTGTTCAACATTTGCTGTAACAAAGTAAGTATGGTTGTGCCGACTGCATCTCCAACCGCTAAGCCCAATAAACAGCCTTTGGCTCGTACTAATTCTATCATCTCACATCCACCCTAAAGTTCTTAAAATCGTAACCCCTATGGCAATACCGACCATTGAAAACACTGTAGTAAATCCTAAAATATTCGCAGCTAAGGTTTCATTTCCGCCCATTGCTTTTGCCATTACATAACTGGCTGCCGCTACAGGAGCAGACACCATTAAAAATAATACGCCCATATGTAATGGCGGAAGTTGAAAC
>JBHACK010000017.1:0-19920 GCA_041854545.1 Acinetobacter sp.
ACTGATTGATTAGTCATTATAATAATTTAATTTTAAAATGCAAGCCTTTTTTCTCAATATTAACAATATTTTTATAATATATTGATTATCATAAATAAAAAATGATAAATGCTTTAATGTCCCGACCCTGAAAACACATTCATCACCACAACGCCTGCAATAATTAAGCCCATACCGAGTAGTCCGTACATATCAATTTTTTGCCCAAAGAAAATATAGGCAACCAAAGCGGTTAAAACAATTCCCACTCCTGACCAAACGGCATAAGCAATGCCAACAGGCAAGGTTCGCAACACCAAGGACAATAAATAAAAAGACCCAGCATAGAGCATTAACGCTCCAACAGTAGGCACAAGCTGTTTAAACCCATCACTTTTATTGAGCAGGCTCGTGGCAATAATTTCCAACACAATCGCCCCTGCCAATATTACCCAAGCATTCATATTCTTTTACACAATCTGATGAAATGGGGTAATTTTAACATTAAACGGATAGATGTTTTTATGAGAAATATGGATAATGAACCTTATGTTTTAGTGTGTGTCATTGAAAATGTCTAAAAACCTACAAAAAATTGATTTAAATGATATGAAACTGTTTGTGTCTGTGGTACAAGCAGGCAGTTTAACCAAAGCATCTGAATTACTCTGTATGCCGAAATCCCATTTAAGCCGACATCTTACTGAACTAGAAGAAAGTTTAGGCACACGATTGATGGATAGAAGTCGCCGTGGGATTGTCTTAAATGAACTTGGTTCACGTTTTTATTTACACGCACAAGAAATGCTACGCTTTGCCCAAATTGCGATTGATGATGTCCATCATAACTTACAACACCCAAGCGGATTATTACGCTTATCTGTTTCAACAGAAGTCGGGCGTGGCATTTTAATGCGACATTTACCCGAATATTTTAAACGCTATCCAGCGGTACAATTAGAAGTACAAATCGATAACCGCAAAGTAAACATGATTCAAGATGGCATTGATATTGCGTTTCGTATAGGGGCATTAAATAATGAAAATGTGGTTGCACGCAAATTGACAGAAATCAAATTAGGCGTTTTTGCATCACCACGTTATCTTGCAGAATATGGCACACCACAAAATCCACATGAACTTTATGGGCATCATCTTATCTATAAATATGATGGCCCCGAATGGTTATTTCATCAAAAAAATCAAACAGTTCATATCCAACATCATCATAAATTAAGTTGTAATGATTTTAATTTAGCAGGGCAGATGGTTGCTGATGATGTCGGCATTGCCTTATTACCATTATTTGATAATTTAATTCGTGAAGATTGGGTGCAATTATTTACAGAATGGCAAATTGATAGCGTGCCATTGTATTTAGTATATTATAAAAATCGTGGGGCAACTTCAACGGTGAGAAGTATGATTGAGTTTTTATTTGAGCGAATTAAATAACCTAATGTGAGTTTGGTTTAAATCGCACTGTTAGGTTGGTTTGAGCAATAGCAAAACCCAACAGAAAAAAGATAGATTTTTGGCTTATGAACACGAAAACATTACCGAAAAACCCTATACTGTAACGTTGATTATGCTATAGTAAAATCCTAATTTTACATAAACTCTAAGGAATCTCCCTATGACCAAACAAGTTGCTGTTTTAATTGGTAGTGCAAGCAAAACTTCATTTAACCACTTAGCGGTTAAGCACTTACAAAAAATTGCCCCTGCATCACTACAGCTCAACATCGTAGAAATCGGCGATTTACCCCTTTATGACCGTGATTTAGACAGCCAAGATGTACCACAGTACACCCGTGTGCGTGAAGCGGTTAAAAATGCAGACGCCGTGATTTGGGTTACACCAGAGCATAACGGTAGCTATTCAGCGATGCTTAAAAATGCCATTGATGTCGTTTCTCGTCCAGCAGGTCAAAGCCTATGGATTGGCAAGCCATTGGGCTTAGTTGGGGTGAATGCAGGCGGTAGCAACCGTGCAGTAGATGCACTTCGTACAGTCGCAGCAGGAGCGTATATCAATATGCCAGTAGCACCATTTGCTGGGGTGATTGGCGGTATTTTTGCAGGTGCGTTTAATGAACAAGGCGAATTAGTTTCAGAACAAGCCAAAGGCACATTACAAGGTTTTATTAACGCTTATGCAGAATTTGTTGCACGTTTCTAAAATATAAGCATAAAAATAAAAGGGTTAGATGGAATTATCTAACCCTTTTATATTTTAATGGTTTTTTAATTTGCTATACCAACGCCAAACTGACTACAAGATGTAAGGTGTGTATTACGCACCGTTTTAAATCAAAGTTTTGTAATCATGCGTAACACGCACTTGATGTTAAAAACCAATCTTGTGGTAGTTTTCAAGTTTTTTGGGTATAGGTTGGCGTTGAGTGATAGCGAACCCCAACAAATTTAAAACTTTAATTTAACTGATGATGAACTTAATTTTTAATCAAATTAATTGGTTATCAAAAAGATACCGAACTCATGTTAAATCACTTTTAGTCAAGCACCTTTAACGCCTGCTCAATATCTACAATCAAATCTTGCGGACACTCTAAACCAATACAAAAACGTACCAAATACCCATCTGCTAAATGTGTTTGCGGTAATTGACGCATTTTCTTAATATCATACAACATCACCAAACTGGTTGCACCGCCCCAACTAAAGCCCAATTTAAACAACTTTAACGCATCACAAAAACGAGCTACATCTGCCCAAGAATACCGCTTATCAAAAATCACACTCACCAATCCTGCACTTAATCCAGAAGAACAAGTCTCACGCCAAAACTGATGCCCTTGATTATCTTCATTGGCTGGGTGCAACACTTGAGCAAAATGTGACTGCTGTTTTAACCAATCTAAAACAACCAACGCATTTTTTGATTGTTGCTCATAACGCAAAGCCAAACTTGGCAAACTACGATACACCAACGCACAATCATCACCCGAAACACTCACCCCTTGCAACGCATGAACACGCAACATACGATGATGTAAATGCTTATCACGACAAACAATACTGCCCATCAACACATCACCCCCACCACTCGGATATTTGGTCAATGCGTGAACAGAAATATCAACCGCTAAATGCTTATCACCAATATCAAAAGGAGAGAACGCAAGACCAGCCCCCCAAGTATTATCCAAAACCGTTAAGATATTTAGCGATTTCGCCTTTTTAATTAACCCTTGCAAATCAGGAAATTCCAAGGTAACAGAACCACTGGCTTCCAACCACAATAATTTACACGCAGAAGATGGCATAAACGAATCCACATCAAGCGGATTATACACCTTGACAATAACGCCATACTGCTGTTCTAAATACTGCAAATGCTCCAAATTAGGGCCATACATATTGTCTGCAAGCCAAACTTCATCTCCTGAACACAGAAAAGTACTATTGACTAAATTAATCGCAGACAAACCACTTGGAGCAAGCAAACAAAATTCACCGCCTTCTAACAAAGCAATTTGGTCAGCTAATGTATAAGTTGTAGGCGTACCATGCGTACCATAACTATAATCATAACGGTCAGTCCAATGACGATTAAACAACGCCTGCGTATTTTTAAACACAATCGTTGAAGTATGAAAAACAGGAAGTTGCAACCCTTCAATAGATTGTGGAGCAGAGCGGGGAGCATGAATAAACAACGTTTGACGATGAGAAGACATAACAAAACCACATAAACAATAGACAGCAAAATTCTAAAGTAAAACACCCAAGAAATAAACCAAAAAAGCAAAATAGATTGTTGCAAAAAAAATCAAAAACAGCTATAATAAATAATCCCTAAAAGGGTTAGTGTGTGCTAAAAATGCCTACACTTCATTGTTAACGTCATGGCATCGATCATGACCACAGTGATTTTCACTGCCTTTGATTCCTTAAGTTAGAGCAAATTTGCCCTAATTCAAGGTACGCATCAAAGGTGATTCTTTATTATTTGGCTTGGAGTTTTACTGGTATGTCTAACCAGCGAATCCGTATCCGTCTTAAGTCTTTTGATCACCGTTTAATTGATCAATCAGCTCAAGAGATCGTAGAAACCGCTAAGCGTACAGGTGCACAAGTATGTGGACCTATTCCGATGCCGACTCGCATCGAACGCTTCAACGTTTTAACGTCACCACACGTCAATAAAGACGCACGTGACCAATATGAAATCCGCACTTATAAGCGTTTAATCGACATCGTGCAACCAACAGATAAAACTGTAGATGCGTTGATGAAATTAGATTTAGCTGCGGGTGTTGATGTACAGATCGCATTGGGATAAGGCTTTCGATTGATTAACATAATGAAAAATTAGTTAATCGAGCCGCAATTTAAGAGGTTTACACACATGGCTATTGGTTTAGTCGGTCGCAAATGCGGTATGACCCGTATTTTTACAGAAGCCGGCGTCTCTGTGCCAGTTACAGTGATCGAAGTCGATCCAAACCGTATCACGCAAATCAAAACACTTGAAACTGATGGCTACCAAGCTATCCAAGTGACTACAGGTACACGTCGCGAATCTCGCGTAACAAATGCCCAAAAAGGTCACTTTGCAAAAGCAGGTGTTGCTGCTGGTCGTTTAGTTAAAGAATTTCGCGTTACTGAAGCAGAGCTTGAAGGGCGTGAAGTTGGACAATCAATCGGCGTTGATTTGTTCACAGTAGGTCAAATTGTTGACGTTACTGGTCAATCAAAAGGTAAAGGTTTCCAAGGTGGTGTTAAGCGTTGGAATTTCCGTACGCAAGATGCAACTCATGGTAACTCAGTTTCTCACCGTGTACTTGGTTCTACGGGTCAAAACCAAACACCAGGTCGCGTATTCAAAGGCAAAAAAATGCCGGGTCATTTAGGTGACGAACGCGTAACAGTACAAGGTTTAGAAATCGTGTCGATTGATGCAGAAAAGTCAATTTTAGTTGTAAAAGGTGCAATTCCTGGTGCAACTGGTGGTGACGTGATTGTACGTCCTACAATTAAGGCTTAAGAGGGGAAATAACGTGAATTTAAAAACTGTTTCCGGCTCTGCGGTTGAGTTGTCTGAAGTAGCTTTCGGACGTGAATTTAACGAAGCTCTTGTTCACCAAGTTGTAACTGCATATTTAGCAGGTGGTCGTCAAGGTTCTCGCGCTCAGAAATCTCGTGCAGACGTATCTGGCGGTGGTAAAAAACCATTCCGTCAAAAAGGTACAGGTCGTGCGCGTGCTGGTTCAATCCGTAGCCCAATTTGGGTTGGTGGCGGTAAAACATTTGCAGCTCGTCCACAAGACTGGTCGCAAAAAGTTAACCGTAAAATGTACCGCGGTGCAATGCAATGTATTTTAGCAGAATTGGCTCGCCAAGGACGCTTGTTATTGGTTGATGAACTTACTGTTCCAGCACCAAAAACAAAAGAATTACTTGCAAAACTTAACGCATTAAATGCCCCTGAGGCTTTAATCGTAACTGATGCTGTTGATGAGAACTTATACCTAGCAGCTCGTAACTTGCCACATGTAAATGTTGTTGATGCAACTGGTATTGACCCAGTGAGTTTAATCAGCTTTGAACATGTTGTAATGACGGTTGCTGCTGCTAAGAAAATTGAGGTAGAACTCGGATGAACAACGAACGTATCTATCAGGTTCTAAAAGGACCAATCTTCTCAGAAAAAGCACAAGTTTTAGGTGATACTGCTGGTGTTCAAGTATTTAAAGTTGATATTAATGCAACTAAACTTGAAATCAAAAAAGCAGTAGAAAAACTCTTTGGTGTAGAAGTTGTAAAAGTAAATACGACAATCATCAAAGGTAAAACGAAACGCTTTGGTCGTACATTAGGACGACGTTCTGATGTTAAAAAAGCATACGTCACCCTGAAAGCCGGTCAAGATGTCGAAATGGCTGACTTGGGCGATACCGCTGAAAACAACACAGCGGAATAAGGACGAAAATTATGCCAATTCAAAAATGTAAGCCAACGTCTCCAGGACGTCGCTTTGTAGAAAAAGTGGTACATGACCACCTTCACAAAGGTCGCCCATATGCACCGTTGGTAGAAACTAAAAAACGTACTGGTGGTCGTAACAACAACGGTCATATTACTACTCGCCATATTGGTGGTGGTCACAAACAGCACTATCGTATTGTTGACTTTAAACGTAACAAAGACGGTATTCCAGCTGTAGTAGAACGTATTGAATATGATCCAAACCGTACCGCTCACATCGCATTATTAAAATATGCAGATGGCGAACGTCGTTATATTATTGCGCCAAAAGGCTTGCGTGCAGGTGATACTGTTCAATCAGGTAATGATGCACCAATCCGTACAGGTAACTGCTTACCACTTCGCAATATGCCATTAGGTTCTACACTTCACAACTTAGAATTGAAAATTGGTAAAGGTGCACAATTAGCACGTTCTGCTGGTACTTCAGTTCAATTATTAGGTCGTGATGGTTCTTACGCAATCATTCGCTTACGTTCAGGTGAAATGCGTAAAGTTCATGTAGAATGCCGTGCAGTTATCGGTGAAGTGTCTAATAGTGAAAATAACCTTCGCTCATTAGGTAAAGCAGGTGCTTCACGCTGGCGTGGTGTTCGTCCTACTGTACGCGGTATGGCTATGAACCCAGTTGACCACCCACATGGTGGTGGTGAAGGGCGCAACAAAGGTATTCAACCTGTTAGCCCATGGGGTCAAAAAGCTAAAGGGTACAAGACTCGTACCAATAAGCGTACTTCTAAGATGATTATTCGCGACCGTCGCGTTAAGTAACAAGTAAAGGAATCTGACAATGCCTCGTTCATTGAAAAAAGGTCCATTCGTCGATGCGCACTTGTTCGCTAAGGTTGAAGCGGCTGTTGCGAGTAACTCTCGTAAGCCGATCAAAACTTGGTCTCGTCGTTCGATGATTCTTCCAGATTTTGTTGGTTTAACAATTTCTGTACATAATGGTCGTAACCATGTTCCAGTAATTATTACTGAACATATGGTTGGACATAAATTAGGTGAATTCGCCCCAACGCGTACCTATCGTGGTCACGGTGTTGATAAGAAGTCTAAACGATAATAGGTGTCATAATGGAAGTAACTGCTAAATTACGCGGTGCCGCCATCTCGGCACAAAAAGCACGCTTGGTTGCAGACCAAGTGCGTGGAAAATCGGTTGGACATGCACTTAATATCTTAAACTTCAGCAACAAAAAAGCTGCTGTATTAGTTAAGAAAGTGCTTGAGTCAGCAATTGCAAACGCTGAACACAATAACGGTTTAGATGTAGACGATTTAAAAGTAACGACTATCTTTGTTGATGAAGGTATGAGCTTAAAGCGTATCATGCCACGTGCAAAAGGTCGTGCGGATCGTATCACTAAGCGTACTTGTCATATCACCGTTAAGGTAGGGGTTTGATATGGGTCAAAAGGTTCATCCAATTGGCATCCGCTTAGGTGTTGTAAAACGTCACAACGCTAACTGGTATGCTAATCCAAAACAATACGCTGATTACTTGCTTAAAGATTTACAAGTTCGTGAGTTTTTAAACAAAGAACTTAAAAGTGCAATGATTAGCAATATTCTTATCGAACGCCCTACAGGTGCAGCTAAAGTAACTATTAGCACAGCACGTCCTGGTATCGTGATTGGTAAGAAAGGCGAAGATATTGAAAAATTACAACGCAAGCTCTCTAATATTATGGGCGTGCCTGTACAAGTCAGTATCAATGAAATTGAACGCCCAGATTTAGATGCACGTTTAGTTGCAGAAGGGATTGCTTCTCAATTAGAAAAACGTGTAATGTTCCGTCGTGCAATGAAACGTGCGGTACAAAACACAATGCGTGCGGGTGCTAAAGGTATCAAAGTTGAAGTTTCTGGTCGTTTAGGCGGTGCAGAAATTGCACGTACGGAATGGTATCGTGAAGGTCGTGTACCTCTACATACACTTCGTGCTGATATTGATTATGCAACAATGCGTGCAGAAACAACTTACGGTACAATCGGCGTTAAAGTATGGATCTTCCGTGGTGAAATCTTGGGTGGCATGAAACAAGTTATGAACCCAGCACCAGCAGAAGAGCGTCCAGCTAAACGTGGTCGTGGTGGTCGTGGCGAAGGTCAAGAACGTCGTCGTCGCAACAATGACCGTGCTGCGGACAAGGGAGAATAATCCATGTTGCAACCTAAACGTACTAAATTCCGTAAAGTGCATAAAGGCCGTAACACAGGCTTAGCACATCGTGGAAGTACAGTATCATTTGGTACTATCGCACTAAAAGCGACAGAACGTGGTCGTATGACTGCTCGTCAAATTGAAGCAGCACGTCGTACCATTAGCCGTCGTGTAAAACGTGGTGGTAAAATCTTTATCCGTGTATTCCCAGACAAACCGATTACTGAAAAGCCATTAGAAGTGCGTATGGGTAACGGTAAAGGTAATGTGGAGTACTGGGTTTGTGAAATCAAACCAGGTAAGATCCTGTACGAAATGGAAGGTGTAAACGAAGAATTAGCTCGTGAAGCATTTACATTAGCAGCAGCTAAACTTCCGTTTAAAACCACTATCGTGACTCGGACGGTAATGTAATGAAAATTAAAGAACTACGTGAAAAATCGGTAGAAGAGTTAAATGTTTTACTTGATGAACAACAATTGAACCAATTCCGCCTTCGTATGGCGAAAGCAACTGGTCAATTGGGCAAAACTCATGAAGTAAAAAACGTTCGCAAAACAATTGCTCGTATTAAAACACTCCTTACCGAAAAACAGGGGAACGGACAATGAGTGAAAAAGTAGTCCGCACGTTGACTGGCAAAGTCGTAAGTGACAAAATGGAAAAATCTATTGTTGTACTTATCGAACGTCGTGTTCAACACCCGGTGTACGGCAAATCAATTCGCCGTTCAACCAAATTACATGCTCATGATGAAAACAATACTGCTAAAATTGGTGATATTGTAACAATCAAAGAGAGCCGCCCAATTTCTAAAACTAAAGCATGGACTTTAGTTGAAGTAGTTGAAGCTGCTACTGAGTAAATAACGTTCTTATTGCATCATTAGCCAAATTCAGGTATTATATTGTTCTGAATGAGTGGCTAGTGATGCTTGGTTTTGGAGTAGAGCAATGATTCAGACCGAAACGATGCTCGACGTAGCAGACAACAGTGGTGCTCGCCGCGTACAATGTATTAAAGTACTAGGTGGTTCACATCGTCGTTATGCTTCAGTTGGCGATATTATTAAAGTAACTGTAAAAGAAGCAATTCCTCGTGGTCGTGTTAAAAAAGGCGACGTGATGAATGCAGTTGTGGTACGTACTAAATTTGGTGTACGTCGTCCAGATGGTTCATTAATCCGTTTTGATGACAACGCTGCAGTATTGTTAAACAACAACAAGGCTCCGATTGCAACTCGTATTTTCGGACCAGTGACTCGTGAACTTCGTAGTGAACAGTTCATGAAAATTATTTCATTGGCTCCAGAAGTTCTATAAGAGGCAGTCATGGCAAAAATTAAAGCTGGCGATCAAGTAATTGTAATCGCAGGTAAAGAGAAAGGTAAACAAGGTACAGTATTATCTGTATCTGAAGACCGTGTTAAGATTGAAGGTCTTAACTTAGTAACGAAGCATAAAAAGCCAAATCGTACAACAGGTGCAGAAGGTGCAATTGTGAAACAAGAGGCTTCGCTTCATATTTCAAACGTGGCAATTTATAATGCTACAACCCAAAAGGCTGACCGTGTTGGTTACCAAATTGATGAAAACGGTGTGAAAACTCGTGTTTATAAATCAAATGGTGAACCAGTGGCGGTAGCGAAGTAATAGGTTGAAACGGCAATGGCCAGACTTAAAACTCGTTATAACGAAGAGCTTAAAGCCAAGTTAAAAGAAGAACTTGGTTTAGCAAACGTAATGGAGATTCCTCGCATTACGAAAATCACTCTTAATATGGGTGTGGGTGCAGCAGCTACTGATAAGAAATTATTAGATGGTGCTGTGGCTGATATGACCTTAATTGCTGGTCAAAAACCAGTGGTTACCTTGGCTCGTAAATCAATCGCAGGGTTTAAAATCCGTGATGGTTGGCCAATTGGTTGTAAAGTTACCCTTCGTGGCGATCAAATGTACGAATTTTTAGATCGTTTAATCTCTATTGCAATCCCTCGTATCCGTGACTTCCGTGGTTTTTCTTCAAAATCATTTGATGGTCGTGGAAACTATTCAATGGGCTTAAAAGAACAAATCGTTTTCCCTGAAATCGATTTTGATAAGATTGATCGTATTCGTGGTTTGGACATCACCATTACAACAACTGCACGTAATGATGATGAAGGTCGTGCACTTCTTCGTGCATTCGGCTTCCCATTTAAGTAAGAGGTCGATATGGCTAAGAAAGGTATGATTAATCGCGAATTAAAACGCGAAAAAACTGTTGCAAAATATGCTGCTAAACGTGCTGAATTAAAAGCAATTATTAGCAATGTAAATGCAAGTGAAGAGGAGCGTTTTGAAGCAATGTTAAAATTACAAGCATTGCCACGAAACGCATCACCAATTCGTTTACGCAATCGTTGTGGTTTAACTGGTCGTCCACATGGTTATTTCCGTAAGTTCGGTTTAAGTCGTAATATGTTACGTTTAACTGTAATGCAAGGTGATGTACCTGGTGTTGTAAAGGCAAGTTGGTAAGGAGCTATACATAATGAGTATGCAAGATACCGTTGCTGACATGTTAACCCGTGTTCGTAACGCACAAATGGCAAAGAAAGAAACAGTTTCTATGCCAAATTCAAAATTAAAAGTTGCAATTGCAAATGTTTTAAAACAAGAAGGTTATATTGCAAATGCTGAAGTTTCAGAAACTGAAGGTAAAGCAGTATTAACATTAACTTTAAAATATTTTGAAGGCAAACCTGTAATTGAAACAATTAAACGTGTAAGCCGTCCAGGTCTTCGCCAATATCGTGGTAAAGATGAGCTTCCAAGCGTTAAACAAGGTTTGGGTATTGCAATTATTTCTACTAGTAAAGGCATTATGACTGATCGTGCTGCTCGTGCTGCGGGTGTAGGCGGTGAAGTTATTGCTTTTGTTTCTTAATAGGTGATTCCTCATGTCTCGTGTGGCTAAAGCCCCAGTAACTGTACCAGCTGGTGTTACAGTTACTCAGAACGGTCGGCAGGTCGAAGTGAAAGGTAGCAAAGGTACGTTATCTTTCAACCTGCATGCACTGGTCGAGTTAAAGCAGGAAGAAGGTAAACTTCAAATTGCTCCAGTAAAAGAGTCTAAAGACGCATGGATGCAGGCAGGTACTGCGCGTGCTGTTTTAAATAACCTTGTAAAAGGTGTTAGTGAAGGTTTCGAACGTAAATTACAATTAATCGGTGTTGGTTATAAAGCAGCGGTTCAAGGTAATGTTGTAAACTTAAGCTTAGGCTATTCTCACCCTATCAATTATACTTTGCCTGAAGGTGTAACTGCTGAAACTCCTAGTCAGACTGAAATTATCTTAAAGTCTGCTGACAAGCAAAAATTAGGACAAGTTGCAGCTAATATTCGTGCATATCGTGCTCCAGAACCATATAAAGGTAAAGGTGTTCGTTATTCAGACGAAGTTGTTCTTCGTAAAGAAGCTAAGAAGAAATAAGGCGCGAGGTTATTATGAACGAAAAGAAACAATCTCGTTTGCGTCGTGCGAAGAGTACACGTTTACATATTCGTGCTTTAGGTGCGATTCGTTTATGTGTAAACCGCACTCCACGCCATATTTATGCTCAAGTTATTTCAGCAGATGGTGGCAAAGTTTTAGCTCAAGCTTCAACTTTAGATTCATCTTTACGTAGTGGTTCAACAGGTAATGTTGAAGCTGCGAAAAAAGTTGGTGCATTAATTGCTGAACGTGCTAAAGCAGCTGGTATTACAAAAGTTGCATTTGACCGTTCTGGTTTTAAATATCATGGTCGTATCAAAGCTTTAGCTGATGCAGCTCGTGAAGGTGGTTTGGAGTTCTAATCATGGCAAAAGTTGAACAAAACGAAGGTCTTGTTGAGAAGCTGGTTGCTGTTGATCGTGTAGCCAAAGTTGTTAAAGGTGGTCGTATCTTCTCTTTCACAGCATTGACTGTGGTAGGTGATGGTAATGGTCGCGTTGGTTTTGGTCGTGGTAAAGCACGTGAAGTTCCAGCCGCTATTGCAAAAGCATTAGAAGCTGCTCGTCGTAACATGATTACAGTTGACTTAAATGGTACGACTTTACAACATCCTGTAAATGCTCGCCATGGTGCAAGTCGTGTATATATGCAACCTGCATCTGAAGGTACAGGTGTAATTGCTGGTGGTGCAATGCGTGCAGTACTTGAGGCTGCTGGTGTACATAACGTACTTGCAAAATGTTATGGTTCTACCAACGCTGCAAACGTAGTAAACGCAACATTCAAAGGTTTGCGTGATATGACATCTCCTGAGAAAGTCGCTGCAAAACGTGGTTTATCAGTAGAAGAAATTCAAGGGTAATCAATCATGAAAACGATTAAAGTTACCCAGACTAAATCAGCATCGCATCGTTTAAAAAATCATAAACTTTGCTTAAAAGGTTTAGGTCTGCGTCGTATTGGTCATACTGTAGAAGTGCAAGATACTCCTTCTAATCGTGGTATGATCAATAAAATCTACTATATGGTTAGTGTAGAGGAATAAGCCATGACTCTGCGTTTAAATGAACTTGCACCTGCAGAAGGTGCTAAACGTGAACATCGTCGTTTAGGTCGCGGTATTGGTTCTGGTGTAGGCAAGACTGGTGGTCGTGGTATCAAAGGTCAAAAATCACGTAAAAGTGGTGGTGTTCGTCCAGGCTTTGAAGGCGGTCAAACAGCGATTTATCGTCGTTTACCAAAATTTGGTTTTACTAGCCAAATCGCTTTAAAAACAGCAGAAGTACGTTTGTCTGAATTAAATAAAGTGGAAGGTGATATTATTAGCCTAGAAACTTTAAAAGCAGCAAATGTTGTGCGTAAAGATATGTTGCGTGCTCGTGTTGTTCTTTCTGGTGAAATTACTCGTGCATTTACCGTCCAAGGTGTAGCATTAACAAAAGGTGCTAAAGCAGCTGTAGAAGCAGCAGGCGGCAAGGTCGAGGGGTAAGTTAGAGTGTCTAAATCTCCTAGTTCTTCTAGTCATGTACAGAAGTTGCCTTTCCATGTGAAATATCGCGACTTAATTCGTCGTATGATGTTTCTTATTGGTGCATTAATGGTTTTTCGACTAGGAGTACACATTCCCTTACCAGGTATTGATAATAACGCACTAGCAGATTTCTTTTCTAAGAATGAAGGAACCTTTGTTGGTTTATTCAATATGTTTTCTGGTGGTGCGTTAGAGCGTATGTCTATTTTTGCACTAGGGATTATGCCTTATATTACGGCATCAATCATTGTGCAATTAATTACCAGTATTGTTCCTGCTTTAGAAGCATTAAAGAAAGAAGGGGAGCAAGGTAGAAGAAAAATTAATCAATATACACGTTATGGCACATTAGCTTTAGCACTTATCCAAGCAACTGGTATGAGTGTTGGTTTAGTGAGTCAAGGTATCACTTCAACAGAAGGATTAACATTTTATATCCCAGCAATTACATCTTTAGTTGCAGGTACAATGTTCCTTATGTGGTTAGGTGAGCAAATTACTGAACGTGGAATTGGTAATGGTATCTCAATGTTAATTTTTGCAGGTATTGTTGCTAGTTTACCAACAATGGTGATTGGATTATTTTCTTCAGAAAGTTCAAGTTTGTTTGCGATTGCTATTTTAGGTTTATTAGCAGCTGCAGTATTAGTTGGAATTGTATTTATTGAAAAAGCTCAGCGTCGTGTGGCGGTGAATTATGCTCAAAAACAACAAGGACAACGTCTTTTTTCTGCTCAACAATCACATTTGCCATTTAAAATTAATATGGCAGGGGTGATTCCTGTAATTTTTGCTAGTTCACTCTTGATGGTACCTGCAAGCTTAGGACAATGGTTGGGTGATCCGAATGCTGGATTTTTGAAGCGAATGCTTCAAGATTTGGCAGTTTATTTAGCACCTGGTCAGCCTTTATACATGGTATTGTTTGCTGCGTTAATTATTTTCTTCTGTTATTTCTATTCAGCTTTAATGTTTAATCCTAAAGAAATTGCAGAGAATTTAAAACGTAGTGGGGCATATGTGCCTGGTATTCGCCCTGGAGAGCAAACTGCTCGTTATTTAGATCAAGTTCTCGGACGTTTAACATTTATTGGTGCAATTTATATTACAATTATTTGTGTGTTACCAATGATTTTTGAAAAATCAGCAGGTTTATCCTTACATTTACAAGGAACATCTCTTTTAATTGTTGTTGTAGTTGTAATGGACTTTATTGCTCAATTACAGTCGCATTTAACTTCGCATCAATATAATAACCAAACGTTAATGAGAAAAAATGCAGATTAAGAGGTTTATCATGAAAGTACAAGCTTCTGTTAAAAAGATTTGTGGTAGCTGTAAAGTTATCCGTCGTAATGGGGTTATTCGCGTGATTTGTAGCGCAGAACCTCGTCATAAACAGCGTCAAGGCTAATTTTTTTGCTTTGTCCTGTTGATTTCAGTAGGTGAATTGGGTTATTATGCGCATCTCATATGATAATATGAAAGGCGTTTATTAACTTGATTGCCTTTATTGGAGAAAATCAATGGCTCGTATTGCCGGTGTAAACATTCCGGATAACAAGCACGCTGTTATCTCACTTACTTACATTTTTGGTATTGGTCGTTTTACTGCTCAGCAAATTTTAAATGCTGTTGGTATTGCACCAACTACTAAAGTTCGTGATTTAGATGATGCACAGCTTGATGCGATTCGTGCGGAAGTTGCTAAGGTTCCAACCGAAGGTGACTTACGTCGTGAAATTTCTATGAACATTAAACGTTTATTAGATTTAGGTTGCTATCGTGGCCTTCGTCATCGTCGTGGCTTGCCTGTCCGTGGTCAACGCACAAAAACTAACGCGCGTACTCGTAAGGGTCCTCGCAAACCGATTAAAAAGTAAGATTTTTGGAAGCTAAAAGATGGCTAAAGATACTCGCACACGCAAGAAGGTCTCTCGTACCGTCTCTGAAGGTGTTGCACACATTCATGCGTCTTTTAATAACACCATTGTCACGATTACCGATCGTCAAGGTAATGCATTGGCTTGGGCCACTTCAGGTGGACAAGGCTTCCGTGGATCACGTAAATCAACACCATTTGCTGCTCAGGTAGCGGCTGAAGTTGCGGGTAAAGCAGCTTTAGAATATGGTTTGAAAAACTTGGATGTACTTGTTAAAGGTCCAGGTCCAGGTCGTGAATCTGCGGTACGTGCATTAGGTGCAGTGGGTTATAAGATTAACAGTATTACCGATGTGACACCAATTCCTCACAACGGTTGTCGTCCACCTAAGAAACGTCGCGTATAAGGAGAACATTCATGGCTCGTTACATTGGTCCTAAATGTAAACTCTCTCGTCGCGAAGGGACAGATTTACAGCTTAAGTCAGGTGTTAAACCATTTGACGTGAAGACTAAAAAACATGCTAAGGCTCCAGGTCAGCATGGTCAATCGCGTGCTAAGCAATCTGAATATTCATTACAATTACGTGAAAAACAAAAAGTCCGTCGTATTTACGGTGTTTTAGAGCGTCAATTTAGTAATTATTATAAAGAAGCAGCTCGTATTAAAGGTGCAACAGGTGAAAACTTGTTGAGACTGCTTGAAAGCCGTTTAGATAACGTTGTGTATCGTATGGGCTTTGGTTCTACTCGTGCAGAAGCTCGTCAGCTTGTAAGTCACCGTAGTATTACTTTAAATGGTCGTCGTGTGAATATTGCGTCTATTCAAGTAAAACCAGGTGATGTTATTGCAGTTCACGAAGGTGCTAAACAACAATTGCGTATTAAAAATGCAGTTGAATTAGCTACTCAACGTGGTATTCCTACTTGGATTGAAGTTGATCATTCTAAGTTAGAGGGTACATTTAAAGCTGCTCCAGATCGTTCTGATCTTCCTGCTGAAATCAATGAAAGCTTGATTGTAGAATTGTATTCTAAATAATCCTTGAGGTAGCAAAATGACGCGTACTGCAAATGAATTCCTTACTCCGCAAGCGATTAAAGTCGAAGCGGTAAATGGAACTTCAGCAAAAGTAATTCTAGAACCGCTTGAGCGTGGCTTTGGTCATACGCTTGGTAATGCTTTGCGTCGTATTCTATTGTCTTCTTTACCTGGTGCAACTGTGGTTGAAGTAGAAATAGATGGTGTAGAGCATGAGTACAGTACTTTAGAAGGCTTGCAGCAGGACATCGTCGAGCTCTTGCTGAATCTAAAAGGATTGTCTATTAAGCTGTTCGATCAAAATGAAGCATATTTGACGTTGGATAAACAAGGTGCAGGCGATGTTACTGCAGCTGACCTTCGTTTACCTCATAATGTTGAAGTGGTCAATCCAGATCATTTAATTGGTACTTTGAGTGCAACAGGCTCTTTAAAAATGCGTTTGAAAGTTGCTCAAGGTCGTGGTTATGAAACATCTGATTCTCGTTTCCCTGAAGGTGAAACTCGTCCAGTAGGTCGTTTGCAATTAGATGCAAGTTATAGCCCAATTAAGCGTGTTTCTTATACAGTTGAGAATGCTCGTGTAGAGCAACGTACTGATTTAGATAAGCTTATTATTGATTTGGAAACTAATGGTACTGTAGATCCTGAAGAGGCGATTCGTAAAGCTGCAACAATTTTGCAACAGCAAATTGCAGTGTTTGTTGACCTTCAAAAAGATCAAGCTCCTATTAATGCAGAACCAAGTGAAGAAGTTGATCCAATTTTGCTTCGTCCAGTAGATGATCTTGAGCTTACTGTTCGCTCTGCTAACTGTTTGAAAGCAGAAAATATTTATTACATTGGTGATCTTGTTCAACGTACTGAAGTTGAGTTATTAAAAACGCCTAACTTAGGTAAGAAATCGTTGACTGAGATTAAAGATGTGTTGGCTTCTAAAGATTTGCAATTAGGTATGCGTTTGGAAAACTGGCCACCTGCTAGTTTACGAATGGATGACCGTTTTGCTTATCGTAGCCGCTAATTAAGTAGGACTATCACCATGCGTCATCGTAATAGTGGTGTGAAATTAGGCCGTACAAGCAGCCATCGTAAAGCGATGTTTCAAAATTTAGCGAACTCTTTATTTGAGCACGAGTTAATTAAAACAACTTTGCCTAAAGCAAAAGAGTTACGTCGTGTTGCTGAGCCTTTAATCACTTTAGCTAAAAACGATACTGTAGCAAACCGCCGTTTAGCGTTTGCTCGTACTCGTAATGCTGCAACTGTTGGTAAATTATTTACCGTATTGGGCCCTCGTTATAAAGAACGTAACGGTGGCTATCTTCGAGTTCTTAAAGCGGGTTATCGTGCGGGTGATGCTGCACCGATGGCTTATGTTGAGCTTGTTGATCGTGAAGTAAAATAATCTTTATTTCATGCTAAGAAAAGAGCTGGTCATTGTATCAGCTCTTTTTATTTTGGGAATTATTTAAATTTTTTGAGAAAGGCTCGTGTTTTTAAGCCTTTCCATGTAAGTTCATTTACTTGGTCTTGCCAAATAACAATAGGTGGGCGTTGGTGTTGTGGGTGAAAGTAAACAACAATGTATAAGATATGGTCTATCATATTGATGATTTGGTAGCGTTGAGTAGTTGATTTTTGTTTTTGTTGTTCTATTAATGTCCATTCATTTTCAGCTAAATAACCAAGATATAGGATTTTAGGTTCTTTCCAAATGAAGTATAGGGAAAGGACTAGGCTAATCAGGCTAAGGAATAGCCAAATATGTAGGGGTAGAAGTGCGTAAAGCATGGCATTGAAACTTAGCCATGCGATGCCATGAATGATGTATTTTAAACGGCTTGGTTGTAGTTTAAAATCATGGTGAATGGAGGGTTTATTCGCCATGTAGTAGGGCTTTTAGTTTTAGGATAAAGTGTTTGAGTTCAGGGCGTGGTGGTTCGCTGACTTCCATAAACCAGTCTAATAAGTCTGGGTCTTCTTGTTCTATGAGTTCTGCAAATAAGGCTTTTTCATTTGGTTCAGCCGTTAGGTAGTGGTGTTTGACATAAGGGTCAAAGTAGATGTCGAGTTCTTTTAAGCCTCGTCTTGCTCGGTAGATGGTTTTGCGTTCTTCAAGGGTTAAGTCATTGATGTCTGTCATGGGATTGACCTGTGATGAATTGGGTTCGTTCATTATAGCGGAATTTGTATGGAAAATGTAGCTATGGACTTCATCATGTTTTTTTATTTTTTTGTTTTGAGTTGTTGTACTAAATCGTAAATGTGATGAATGTTTAGGCTTTCTTTGGCTCGTGTGCAGGCAACATAGAGTAGGCGGAGTTCTTCATCGCTGATTTTGTAATCGTGTTGGTTGAGTTTAAATTGGTAGTCATCTTCTAAATGAACTCGATTCCATTCTAGTCCTTTGGCTTTGTGTGCGGTTGAGATGACATAATCTGCTTGTTCGATTGGGCTGATTTTGGCTAGGGCTCGTTTGAGTGGGTCTGTACCGTGGTCATCGACTAATTTGACTAAGGTTTTTAAATCGCTTCCTTCGTCTGTTTCGCAATATTCGTGTACATCATGCCATGAGTTAAACCATGCTAATTCTGGAACATCTACGCTACGTTTGCCTTGTTTTAACATATTGGCAGCATCAACAAATTTGCTGAGCCGTTGATGGTCTGCTTGTAATGCAACTTTATCGCCTGTAATTAAGCCTGAGAGTAAGAGTTCCATGGCTCGTGCGTTGGTTCGGCAGAGAATGGCATCTCGCATTTGTGTATGTGGTTTATTTACAACTGTTGAGTTTAAGGCAGGGTTGCCTTGAACAGGGATTTTTTCATCTAAGGCGTATAATATGGCGTTGGCAACATCGGCGATTCGTTCACCAAAGCGGAAAGATGTGGTTAATCGGCTTTCGGGTAAAGGCAGTTTTTGCATCGCATTCACCGCACCACGCCATGCGTAAATTTGTTGATGGGCATCGCCAACATAAATGACTTGGGTATTTTTTTGTTTAAGTAAAATACCAAGCATGAGTGGGTCAGCATCTTGGGCTTCATCAAATAAAATGTAATCTGTTGCAATGGTTGGTTCAGATAATGCCCATAATTTCAAGTAGATGTCGTGTCCAATGCCTGCATTGTGTTGTGGGTTGATGGAGTCGAGCCAACGTCGTTCTAGGGATTTATAGAGATGTTGTTGTAAGCTATCGACATCATCAGCGTGTAGCCAGTTTGGGGCTTGGATATGGCGTGGGGCAGGGTATTGTGAATTTGTGGAGCAGAAGTAGCTTATGCCATTGGAAATTAAATTTGCCAAGCGGTTGGGCATTAAAGTGTATTTTTCGTAACGTCCGCCCATCAGACGGCGTAAGGTGATTGGCTCAAGGCGATATTCTTGGGCTAAAAAACTTGGGCTTAGGCGTGGCAAACGTAATTTATTGGTAATGTTTTGTGGGACATTGCGATAAGCGAGTGAATGAAAGGTGCGACACGTTACATTTTGGTGAAATTTGTGTTGTGCTTCGCTGGCAATGGATTTATTAAACGCTAAATACATACCACGGCGGTGCTGTAAGGCTTTACTGACCATTTGTAAGGTTGTGGTTTTGCCTGTACCCGCATAGGCAATCACTTTGAAGGATTGCCCATGTTGAGCTTGTGAAATCGCTGAAAGTTGTTCGTCAGTTGGGGCAAGTGTGGACATACGGGCTTATTTACTGCGATTGGCTTTTTCAACTAAGCCTGATAAGCCTTGACGACGTGCCAATTCATCTAACACGATTTGTGGTGCAATATCAAAGTAACCGAGCATGATAATGCTATGGAACCATAAA
>JBHACK010000018.1:0-3651 GCA_041854545.1 Acinetobacter sp.
AGATGACCCAAATTGGTTAGCAAAAGTACAATTTGCTCAAAAATATCAGCTTTGGCATTATCATATTGGTATTCCCCATTATGAAACTGCAAAAAATGGTGAAAAAGTGAGTGAATACATTCTCCATTATATTCGCCAAGATGATAAAATTAAGTTGGTTGCAATGAGTTATCATCCGCCTTTTGAATTACCAAATGAAACTGATTTAGCTTAATGTAATGCTTGTAAGAGCATTTTGGTTCCTTCTTTTGCCGTCATTGCCAAGCCGATTGCCCCTTTAGGAACGTGAGATTCTCGCACATTAATCCGAATCAAATTAGGTGAAAATTGTTCACTAAAATAACGTACTGTTGGCACGGCGGTTCCTGCCCCAAGTTCAATTACAACAGGTCGATGATGCTGTTTTAACCATGCAGTTAAACGCTCACCTTGAGCCGATGTACGTTGCTCTAACCAATGGTCATCATAAAACATTAAAATATTTGGACGTGCTAAGGCGTGGCATTTTGGACAAGTGGGTAAATCGCCAAGCCATTGGCATTGTTCTCGGTCGATGTTCGGTTGTACAGTTTCTGCGGTGTAAATGGTGTCATGACATGGTCGTGTACATTGCAGATGATGGATTGAACCATGACATTCATAGATAAATTGCTCATCAAATCCTGCTTTTTGAAATTGCCCATCAACATTTGAAGTGAAGACAAAATAGGGGAGAGCCAATGTGTTGATTAACTGTAATAAATCATAAAATCCTTGATGGGGCTGTGTTTCTCGATATAACGCTAAACGATGTCCATAAAATCCCCATGCTAAATAGGGCTGTTGTGTAAAGGCGTGTGGGTTGGCAATGCGAGTAAAATCCATTTTACGTTTACCTAATTCAGGATAGGCTTGCCACATACCTTGATTACCCCGAAAATCAGGTAAACCTGAATCAACGCCCATGCCTGCCCCTGCGGAAATAATTAAACTGTCTGCGGATAATAAGCATTGGCGAATCGCATTTAATGTATTATTCATGTTAAATCCTGCATTAATTGAGAAATAAGCTGTTGAATAAATTCAATTCTTTTATCATTTTCTTGAACGTCAGCGGTAATGCGTAACCGTTGTCCGCCTTCCATTTTGTACCATGATGGATTTTTCTGTAATAGTTGAATGATGGTAATCGCTTGTATAGGCGTATCAGGTAAAAAGTCGATGATTCCCCCTGATTTGCTGACATCAATTTTTGCAATGCCGAGTTGTTCTGCTTTTAAACGGATTTGATGAATGGTAAATAAGTTTTTGACAGGATTAGGCAAACTCCCAAAACGGTCAATCAATTCAAGGCGAATATTGTCTAGTTTTTCATCATTCGCCACGTTGCTGATACGTTTATAGAATACTAAACGTTGATGAACATCGCCTAAATAATCATCAGGAATTAATGCAGGAAGATGTAAATTGATGTCCGCCGTGAGTGAGAGTGGTGCATCAAAATTCGGTTGTTTGCCTTTTTGTAAGGCTTTGGTGGCTTTTTCTAACATTTCCATGTATAAACTATAGCCAATACTGTTCATACTTCCGCTTTGTTTTTCGCCTAATAATTCACCTGCACCACGAATTTCTAAATCTTCCGTTGCAAGCATAAAGCCAGCCCCTAAGGTATTGGCTCTCGTAATGGCATTAAGACGTTTTTCTGCATCACCATTGAGATGTTGTACAGATGGCACCAATAAATAGGCATAGGCTTGATGATGAGAACGTCCAACACGTCCCCTTAATTGGTGTAATTGAGCCAAACCAAACATATCAGCACGTTCAATAATAATGGTATTGGCATTAGGAATATCAATTCCTGTTTCCACAATCGTTGAACACACTAACACATTGTATTGTTTATGGTAAAATTGTTGCATAACGTGTTCTAATTCACGTTCACTCATTTGTCCATGTGCAACCGCCACACGAGCTTCAGGCACTAACTGGCGTAAGGTTTCAGCACATCGCTCAATGCTTTTGACATCATTATGTAAAAAATACACTTGACCGCCACGCAATAACTCACGCAAAATCGCTTCTTTAATGGTGCTGTCTTGATGGTCTAAAACAAAGGTTTTGACTGCCAAACGCCGTGCAGGGGGCGTAGCAATAATCGACAAATCTCGCATTCCTGAAAATGCCATGTTTAAGGTGCGTGGGATTGGCGTTGCGGTTAAGGTCAGCATATCAATATTGGCACGCATAGCTTTAATCCGTTCTTTATCTCGTACGCCAAAACGGTGTTCTTCATCGACAATCATCAGCCCTAAGTTTTGAAATTGTACATTTTCTTGTAAGATTTTATGTGTACCTAACACAATATCTACTTTTCCTTGAGCAATATCGGCAATAACATTTTGATGATGTTTGGCAGTACCAAAACGAGATAATACTTCGATACGAATCGGCCAGTCCGCAAAACGGTCTTTAAATGATTCATAGTGTTGTTGTGCCAAAAGCGTTGTTGGTACAAGGACTGCCACTTGTTTGCCATTTTGTACCGCCACAAAAGATGCTCGCATAGCAACTTCAGTTTTACCAAACCCCACATCACCGCAAACTAATCTGTCCATTGGGCGTGGTTGCTCTAAATCGTGTAAGGTTGCCACAATCGCATTGGCTTGGTCGGTCGTTTCTTCATACATAAAACCGCTAACAAATTGATGGTATAAAGCCCAATCAATCTCAAAGGCAACGCCTGCTTGAGCCTGTCGCCGTGCGTGAGTATGTAATAATTCCGCCGCCGTGTCGTAAATTTGTTCAAGGGCTTTCCGTTTCGCTTTATGCCATGTATCTGTCCCTAATTTATGCAAAGGGGCTAAATCTGGGTCGCCCCCACTAAAACGACTAATTAAATGTAAATTTGAAACAGGCACATATACTTTATCTTCATTGGCATAATTCAGCTGTAAAAATTCGTGTAGTTGCCCATCAAACTCCAAACTAATTAATCCTGCATAACGTCCGACACCGTGGTCAATATGTACCACAGGAGCCCCAATGCTTAATTCGGTTAAACTACGAATTAAAAACTCTTCTGATGTATCACGTTGTGAGCGACGGCGTCTTTGTTGAATAATCCGTTGCTCATAGAGTTGTGTTTCGGTGATGATACACACTTGCCCAAGCACATATACACCACGCTCTAAAGGAGCATCGGTAATGGCGAGATTTACGCCTTGAGCGATAAAATCAGCAAAATTTTGGACTGTTGGTAGATGTAAACTTTTTAAATGTTCCTTTAAATTTTCACGTCGTCCAGCACTTTCTGTTACCAATAAAGTAGGTTGTGTTTGTCGCTGTAAAAATTGTTTTAATTCTAAAAATGGTTCTTCTGCTTTTGGATTTACCTGTAAATTTGGTGGTGTTAAACCTGTTAAATTGAGATGACCCGCTTGCGTATCATCAAAAGGTTGTACGCTGACTACTAACCGAGAAAAATGGTTAATTCGTTGCAATAATTCACTTTTTTGTAAAAATAATGCTGATGGCGGTAAAATTGGAAAAGCAACATCATGACAACGGTCATCATAACGGCGTTGAATTTCTGTCCAATAATGGTCAATTTCCTGTTCTAAAGGTGTTGGTGTGATAATCAGGCTTTGTTCAGGTAGATAATCTAAAAAA
>JBHACK010000019.1:0-20583 GCA_041854545.1 Acinetobacter sp.
ACAGTTGATTAAGCAAGGCTTAAATGTCATTCAAATTGGTGGTAGTGCTGTCCTGATTCCAATTATTACCTTTTATGTGTTGATAGATTGGCATCATATGTTACAGCGGTTGCATTCGCTGATTCCTACTCGTTTTGAACAAAAAACTTTACAAATTGTCAATGAGTGCGATTCTGTTTTAAAAGCCTTTGTTAAAGGGCAATTATTGGTGATGTTTTTGCTTGGGGTGATTTATGCCACAGGTTTACAACTGATTGGCTTAGAAGTCGGCTTAATGATTGGTTTATTGGCAGGTTTAGCCAGTATTATTCCATATGCAGGCTTTGCTTTAGGGATTATTGCCGCATTAATTGCGAGTTTTTTCCAATTTGGTTTAGACTGGGTGCAACTTGTATTGGTTTGTGTGGTCTTTATGGTTGGACAGCTGTGTGAAGGCTATATTTTACAACCGCTTTTATTGGGTGATAAAATCGGTTTATCGCCTGTTGCGGTGATTTTTTCGGTTTTGGCAGGGGCTCAATTAGCAGGTTTTGTAGGAATGTTATTGGCGTTACCTGTCGCTGCCTTGATTGTGGTGATGTTGCATCATCTTAAAGAATATTATCAACAAAGTGAATGGTTTAATCGTCAGTATGCAACGATTCCTGAAACCGCTCCTTTTCCTACAACTGAAGCTGAATTGGAGCAAATGGAAACTGAAATCAATGATGAATCATGTTCCGCTACTGTTCAAGCACCAACAAAAGAGACTCAAGAAGAGAAAGAATGAGACAATTACAACTGGATATTGAACCCCATCTCGATGCTCAAATTAGTGATTTTTCTGGCCCTAGCTGGGGGGCGGTGATTGATGGTGTTCGGCAATTACATACGGGATTGATTAAATGGTTTTATGTATATGGCGGTGCTGGAACTGGAAAAAGTCATTTATTGTCAGCGATTTGTGATTCATATTTAGAAGAAGGACGTTCTGCCATTCAAGTATCTTTATTAGAATTATTAGATGCACCAACCGAAGCGATTTTATCTTTAGAGCGTTATGATTTAGTTGCTTTAGATGATATTGAAGCGATTAGCGGTGTGCCACATTGGCAAAAAGCAATTTTTAATTTAATTAATTCTAGTTATGCTGTAGGGGGACAGCTAGTCTTTTCATCTCGTTTAGCACCGATTGAGTTACATTTGGAGTTGCCTGATTTGCAATCTCGTTTAACTCAATCCGTCAGCGTTAAGTTACCTTCTGGGCATTTGTATGCTGACCGTTTAGCGTTGGTTACATCAACCTTAAATCGTCGTGGTGTCCAGTTTCCACAACCGATTATTGACCATTTGCTCCATTATGGCCCGCAACAGGCATCTTTATTATTGCAATGTTTAAATCGTTTAGAAGAATTATTAAAAGGTGAAAAAACTAAACTTTCTGCTACAACGTTAAAGCAAATTTATGCGTTTATTGAAGAATATCAGGTGTATCAAACGCCCAATAATTTAGAGTAATGGTGTGTATTTTTCCTATCACGATAGGATATGATATTTTGCTTTTGTATTTTTTATGGTGATATGACCATTATTTTGTTGTTTTATAGTAGGTATCGCTTATTTTTTAGCTATTTTTCTGCTTTTTTTGATTTATTCTAAATCACTTTTGCATTATACTTGAGAGCATAATAAATTTTTTTTACCATTGGGGACATCTTATGAGTTCTAAAGAAACAATTCAGGCACTCCATGCCGAACATCAAGCACGTTGGAAAAACCGTGAAGAAATTGCGGAACAAATGATTTCTATCATTGGTTGTTTATATCGTGAAAAAAATATTATTACATCTGTTTATGGTCATTCTTTAGTCCATCTTTCTGTTGTTCAATTATTAAAAGCTCACCGTTTAACTCGTATGATGGACGTTGAGTTATCTGTGGTAAATACCTTCCCTATTTTACAAGCACTTGCAAAAATTGAAAATATCGGCTCTGCAGAAGTTGATATTGGTAAATTAGCTGTTGAAGTGCGTGAGCAAAATATCAGCGATATTGATGCGTTTGTAAAACAAGCGGTTGCAGGCATTGCAGGTAATCCGACATCTCGCCCTGCTCGTGATGTTGTATTGTATGGTTTCGGTCGTATTGGTCGTATCTTAGCTCGTTTAATTATTGGTAAATCAGGCATTGGTCGTGGTTTAAACCTTAAAGCGATTGTGGTGCGTAAAACGGCTGATGGCGATTTAGCAAAACGTGCGTCTTTATTACGCCGTGATTCTATCCATGGTCATTTTGATGGTACGATTTCAATCGATGAAGAAAATGAAGCAATCATTGCAAATGGTAAATACATCAAAGTGATTTATGCGTCAAATCCTGCAGAAGTGGATTATACGCAATATGGGATTGAAAATGCGTTATTAATTGACAATACAGGTAAATGGCGTGATGTTGATGGTTTAAGCCAACATTTAAAATGTGCAGGTATCGCACGTGTTATTTTAACTGCACCAGGTAAAGGTGATATGAAAAACGTGGTGTATGGCGTAAATAATGTTGATATCTTAGATGAAGATACCATTATTTCGGCTGCAAGCTGTACCACAAATGCAATTACGCCTGTATTAAAAGTGATTGATGATAAATACACGATTGTAAATGGTCATGTTGAAACCGTTCACTCATTTACAAATGACCAAAACTTAATCGATAACTATCACAAAGCTGACCGTCGTGGTCGTGCAGCAACCTTAAATATGGTGATTACTGAAACAGGTGCAGCGAAAGCCGTTGCGAAAGCATTGCCACATTTAAAAGGTAAATTGACTGGTAACTCGGTTCGTGTGCCTACACCAAACGTGTCATTGGCAATTTTAAACTTAACCCTTGAAAAAGAAGTTACCGTTGAAGATGTAAACGAATATATCCGTCAAATTTCTTTAACTGCAGACTTACAAGGTCAAATTGGCTATACCAATTCAAGTGAAGTGGTATCATCTGACTTTATCGGTTCGCATACAGCAGGTATTTTCGATGCTCAAGCAACCATTACTTCAGGTAATCGTTTAACTGCGTACGTTTGGTATGACAATGAAGTCGGCTATAGCTGTCAAGTATTGCGTATTGTTGAGCAAATGTGTGGTGTGAAATATACCAAAGTTCCTGCTTAATCCATCAATAACGTATTGTTTTAATTTAAATTAAAACATCTAAATGACGTTTCCCCTTTAGTGTTTAACATTAAAGGGGTTTTTCTTTGTGCCTATTTTCGTTAGACTATAACACGATATTTTCACAATTTTTATATTTTATGACCTTAATTGCCCTTATTTTTTTAGCCTTTGCTATGTCGATGGATGCGTTTGCAGTTGCTCTTGCTAAAGGGGCGATATTGCAACGTCCAACGTTTGTACAAGCTCTAAAAATTGGGGGATTATTTGGTTTAATTGAAGGGATAACGCCGTTAGTTGGTTGGTTAATCGGCACAGTAGCCCATCAATGGATTGAGCAAATTGACCATTGGATTGCATTTCTTTTATTGGTTGGATTGGGATTAAAAGCGTTATATGATGCGTTTTTTGGTGAAGATGACGAACAACAAGAACATACGACATCGACCAAACAAAGCCGTTGGTTATTAATTTTAACTGCGATAGGTACTAGTTTAGATGCCATGACGGTTGGGATTACACTCGCTTTTTTAACCGTTAATATTGTGCTGGCATCGTTATTTATTGGGCTTGCAACCACGATGATGGCAACCAGCGGTATTTTACTAGGGCGTTTATTGGGCGAAAAAATTGGCAAATCTGCGGAAATTTTTGGCGGTATTGTGTTAATCATCATTGGTAGTTCAATTTTAATTGAGCATTTAAAACTATTTTAATTGAGTTTTGAGCATGGCAATTCCACAACAGACCATTGACCAAATTTTAGACCGAACTGACCTTGTTGATTTGGTTGGAAAATATGTTAAATTAAAAAAATCAGGACGTTCTTATTCAGGGTGTTGTCCATTTCATCAAGAAAAAACGCCATCATTTCATGTTTATCGAGATAAACAATATTATCATTGCTTTGGTTGTCAGGCGAATGGTAATGCAATTCGCTTTTTAATGGAATTAGAAAGCCGTCCATTTTTAGATGTCATTCAACAGCTTGCCAATCAAACAGGAATTGATTTACCTAAACATGAGCAAGATAATAAGCGAACACGTTATAAACGCCAAACATCGCCATCATCTGCCCCTGCTCCATCTGTGCCACATGATGTGATGGGTGAAATTGTTGATGTACCAGATTGGCAAATCTCCGATTTTCCGCCTGAACCGTTTGTCTCTGAAGATGTGTTTTTTAGCTTGCCTGCGGAACAGCAACAAGAAGGGAATTTATACGATTTATTAGAATGGGTTACGCAATTTTATCAACAGCAATTACAGCATTCGGCACAGGCTCAAGCCTATTTTAAACAGCGTGGCTTGACAGATGAAACGATTCAGCATTGGCGATTAGGCTATGCTCCTGAAGGTTGGCAACATTTACAGCAAGCCTTTCCACAGGAATTTGAAGGTTTAAAACAAGTTGGGTTGGTTCGTGTGAGTGAGCAAGGGCGTAGCTTTAGCTTGTTGCGAGATAGGGTGATTTTTCCGATTCGTGATGTCAAAGGTCAAATCGTTGGTTTTGGCGGTCGTGCGTTAAATGATGAAATTAAGCCTAAGTACATTAACTCGCCTGATTCGGATATTTTCCATAAAAATCAATTATTATATGGGTTATATGAAGGGGCGAAACAAAAGGCTCAACATTGGCTGATGGTCGAAGGTTATATGGACGTGATTGCCTTACATCAAAATGGGATTTATGGAGCAGTTGCAACCTTAGGCACCGCCAGTAATGCAGAGCATTTACAACAATTATTTAAGCGAAACAGTCGCTTAACCTTAGCCTTTGATGGCGACCAAGCAGGACAAAAAGCGGCACGGCGTACCCTTGAAATCGCCTTACCCTTGCTTAATGATGGGCGAGAATTGCAATTTTTTGTTTTCCCGAGTGAGCATGACCCTGATTCATTAATTCGCCGTGAAGGTGTGGAATATTTTCAGCAATTATGGCAAAAATCGCCATTATTATCGGATTTTTTATTTTCTTTGCTAAGCCAACAACATGATATTTCCACGCCTGAAGGGAAAAGTTTGGTGATGGGGGAATTAAAACAGCTTACGGAATTATTGCCTAAACAAGGTTCATTTCGCTATTTATTGCAACAGTTTTTTCGTGAAAAATTGGGCTTAGGTTGGCGGTTTCAACCTAAATCTAATCAAGATGCGTCATTATCTTTTCAAATTAATACACGCATTGAAGATAGCGTGATTGCGTTATTGATTCAATCCCCTGCACTATATTTGCATTTTGAGCCATTGCGTGCCTTAATTTCTGAGAATGAATTATTAGCCGAAATTCTCTCCATTTTTGACCAAGTCTATGAGCAATTACCTGATGAAAGTTTGGCTCAAACCTATTATATGTTAGGGGCGTGTGCCGATTATCAGGGGCAACTCAATCAAATTATGCAACAACAACCCCATGATTTAAAAGAAAGTGCGGAATATTTTGACCGTTTAGCCCAAGAATATGCGTTATTATTGCAACGGAAATATTTACAGGAAAAAATGAAACATTGCCGTTCATTATCTGAATCGAAACATTTACGCCAACAGTTTAATGATGTGATGACGCAATTAGCCCAGCGTATGACATAATGTCAATACGTCCTAAATTATGTTAAAATTCCCCTTATTTTTATGCACCGAGTTTTGTATGTCTGAGCAATATCAACAACAGTTACAAGAAAAAATCCAACGGATTCAACAACAATTTAGCATTTATGCTCCGCCAAAGTTAGAAGTCTTTCCATCGCCTGAACAACATTTTCGTATGCGTGCTGAATTTCGTATTTGGCATGAGCAAGATGGCTGTTTTTACGCCATGTTTGCCCCACAAGGTGAAAAAAAGCAAGTGGTGCGTGTTGATGATTTTCCGATTGCCAGTGTTGCAATTAATCAATTAATGCCTATTTTATTACAACAGATTCAACAATCGGACAGTTTATCGCAAGGTTTATTTGAAATTGATTTTTTAAATAGCCAATATGGCGAAATGTTGGTAACGTTAATTTATCATAAAAAATTAGATGAACAATGGCAACAACTCGCAACGCAACTGGCTCAACAGTTAAAGATTAAAATTATTGGTCGAAGTCGTGGGCAAAAAATCGTTTTAACTGAAGATTTTGTCTTAGAAAAAATGACCGTTCAAGGGCGTGATTTTCTCTATAAACAAATTGAAAATGGGTTTAGCCAACCTAATGCAAGCGTTTGTCAATCGATGTTAGCATGGGCGTGTGATGTGGCTCAACAGTTAAATGCTCAACAGCAGGATTTATTAGAGCTTTATTGTGGTAATGGTAATTTTACTTTGCCTTTATCTCGTCATTTCCGTAAAGTTTTGGCGACAGAATTAGCCAAAAGCTCGGTATATTCTGCCCTATGGAATATTGAACAAAATCACATTGAAAATATCCAACTGGCTCGCTTGTCTGCTGAAGAATTTAGCCAAGCCTACTCCGCTCAACGTGAGTTTAGACGCTTAAAAGATGCCAATATTCAACTAAGCGATTATCAATTTAATACCATTTTTGTTGACCCACCACGAGCAGGAATTGACCATGACACCTTAAAATTAATGCAGAATTTTGAGCATATTTTATATATTTCCTGTAATCCTGACACTTTGTTTGATAATTTGGCGGTTTTAACCGAAACCCATCAGATTAAACGCTTTGCCTTTTTTGACCAGTTCCCATACACACATCATGTGGAAAGTGGTGTTTATTTAACACGCAAATGACGTTTAAAAGTATAACGTTGTTGTGGTGTCCATAATTCATCTAATGTTTCGTCCCAAGCCTGTCGTGTTAGTGGTTCAGTTAAATATTGAAATTGATGAGCTAAACCAATACGATACGGCAACTGGGGGGCGAGAGCTAAGGTTCTATCATAAAATCCCCCGCCCATGCCTAAGCGTACGCCCCGCATATCACACGCCAATAATGGCACAAATAAGACATCTAAACACCGCACATCATACCCACGACTGCTCCGTACTTCCTGCATATTTAACCAATGACGAACTAATCGACCTTGTCGCAGATGATGACGAGTTAATTCAACCCACGTTAGCCGTTGATTCATGGCACACACTTGTGGAACAAAAACACGTTTTCCTAATTTAAAACACCAATCCATTAAACGCTGTGTTTGCACTTCACCAAAGGCGTGTAAATAAATACCAATCTTTTGAGCAGAAATCACTTTAGGGTGCATTTGAGCATAATAACGCATTTTTTCTGCGGTCTGTTGCTGTTGCCGATGATGAATAGCACGGCGTTGCTGACGTAATTGTTTGCGTAATGTCGCTAAAGATAAGGGATTCATCGTCTATTTCTCTCTAAATCGATTGCTGTTTTTCCATCAATACCCTTTCAGCATCATCAACCAATGAGCTAAAATCTTGCTGTAATTGCTCATCAAACTGTGCTGGGTCATGTCCTGTTTGTTGCCATGCACGTTCAAATAAACTTAAAGGATTTGGGGCTAAAACATTCACCATTTCTGTAAGTGGTGCTGATGTTTCTTGTGATTTATTTTTCACTTGACGAGATAAACGAACTAAACGATAGCGTTGTGGCGGTAAGGCTTGCTCAATTTGAGTGCGTAAATCAGGCGGTGCAGGCACATCGCTCCGATACTCAATCTCTAAAAATGGACGTTGCTCTAATACCGCAATTTCTCCCTGTTCTAATTGTGCAATTTTATCGAACATCTCTGCTAAATCACAACGAATAGAAATTAAATCAACCGTACGTGGAATCAATAACGGCTGATAATGGCATTGATGTTGAGCATCAATTTCGACCATCATCACTTGATGGGGATAATTCACTTCACTAAACGATAACGGTAAAGGCGAACCACTATAACGAATATGCTCATATTTTACTCGCTGTGGTTTATGTAAATGTCCTAACGCCACATAATCTAAATGCTCAGAAAATAAATCGACACTTAACGCTTCTTGATGTCCAATAATGATACATCGCTCTGATTGTTGCGACTCAATCCCACCTTGTACATGGGCATGGGTCATTAAAATAATGGCTTGTTCAGGCGTTTTTCGCTGTTCAACTTGAGCAATTAACCGTTGATACAACTGCTGTGTGGCGTGCATGACATCACTACTTTCACTCACTCGACCAGTAATTTCTGATGCTCGCAAAAATGGAATCAGAATACACCATGCTAAGATTTGTTTTTCTTCACTTAAAGGTGAATCATAAATTGGATAAATAAAATGCTCATCATCAAACTGTTGCTGACCATTAACATCAAAGGTATGTTGCACGACACCTACCGCTTGAGCATGATATTTACCTAATAATGGACTGACTTGCTCAATCCGATAACCTGAATCATGATTACCTGCAATCATCAAGGTTTGCAAATGTGGGACACGTTGTTGAGCATCTGCCAAAAATTGATATAATTGCTTTTGTGCCAATGATGATGGATTAATCACATCAAATATATCCCCTGCAATCAGTAAGGCGTGGGGCTGATATTGTTCTAATTGAGTAAGCAACCAATTTAAAAATTGCTCATGTTCATATTGCCGACTATATTGATGAAATAATTGCCCTAAATGCCAATCGCCTGTATGAAAAAAACGTAACATCTTTTCTCCAACTTAAATTAGATTAACGTCTGCGACTGTATCGCCCACGTCCACGAGCCATTCCATTTAATGCGGTTAATAATTGTGTTTTGGCAAGACTGCCTGTGGCATGAGCATGACAAATCGCCGTTGCTAAAGCATCAGCTGCGTCTGCTTGTGGACGAACCGTTAAATTTAATAATTTCATCACCATCATTTGCACTTGCTCTTTATCAGCTGCCCCATAACCGACAACCGATTGTTTAATTTGCCGTGCCGTATATTCTGCAACACTTAATTCTAAATTGACCAATGCCGTGATGGCAGCCCCACGAGCCTGACCTAATTTTAATGCAGAATCAGGGTTTTGTGCCATAAAGACTTGCTCTATCGCCCCTTGTGTAGGTTGATAAAATTTAACGACTCGCTCAATCCCTGCATAAATCCGCTTTAAACGCTCTGGCATTTCTTGCGTTTCAGTACGAATCGTTCCTGCATCAATAAAGCGTAAATTTTGCCCTTGCTGTTCAATAATGCCATAACCTGTTAAACGAGACCCAGGGTCAATACCAATAATCATTGTCATTTGTTGGAATACACTTGAAACCTTAAAAAATGCCCCTATTGTTACATAAAGCGATGAAAAAATCCTAAAATTATTCTGTTATCTCTTGTATAATGGGCATTTTTCATCAATGATGGTTTTATGGGGGTTGTTGTGCCAATTATTTTCTTACTCATTGTAATCGGTGTTGTTTTAGAATTAGCGGTTTGGGTTTTAGTCGCTCAATTTATCAGCGGTTGGTATGTGTTTTTCTGGTTTATTATCGCAGGGGTCATTGGCTCTAAGATGATGAAATCTAGTATGTCCAGCTTAATGCCTGAATTACAACGAATGCAAATGACAGGCACGGCAAACTTTGAAGGCGTATTAGGCAAACGTTTAATCCTTGCACTTTCTGGCTTTTTATTGGCAATTCCGGGGTTAATTTCCGATTTCTTTGCGGTTTTAATCTTACTTCCATTTACCCAAAAATTCGTTCGCCAAGCTACGGCATCTGTCATCGCCAAACGCCAACAAAAAATGATGGACGATATGATGAAAAATATGGGTATGGGCGGAATGGGCGGTGCAGGCAATCCATTTGCTGATTTAATGCAACAAATGCAACAGCAACACCGTCAAGGTGGACAAAATAGCACCATTATTGATGGTGAAGCACGAGAAATTCAACCCGATGTAAAACGTATTGAAAAAAAATAAATGGTTGAATCAATAAGGCGGGGGAATTACCGCCCTTTTTAATCTACTCCACGCCAATCTACCATAGCATGCCGATGATGTGCATATAAGGTTTTCACATACTGTCCAATCGCCAGTTGTTCAACCATTGCTTGATAATCTGCAAATTCTGTGGAATAAATTTGTGTATCGCCTTTTTGCCACGGCGTTTCATCAATTTGTAAAATAGGAGCAACCATTGACGCTAAAGTCATATCCACTAAAGATAGGCTATCCCCCACTAGAAACTGACCACGTTGCTCAATTTTTTCATTAAACTGTAAAATTAATTCATTCATACGTTGTTTAGACTGTTGCACTTTTTCTTGATTATCTAAATCATAACTATGATTCATTACTTTTAATAACAAAGGCTTAGTGATTTTTTCAAACTTGCGTAAATAGCCACGCTCACCTAACATCACATCTAAACTGTGTGAATCTTGAGCAAATAATGACGCTAAGCACCAATGACGGACATATTGCCCCAACTCATCTGCCACATCACTTAATGTTAAAATTTCATCATATAAATGCCGTTGTGGGCGAATAATCCGATGTTCAGGGTAAATATCATCTAAATACAAGGCAATTTGCCGAGAATCTGCAATCCATTGCTGTTGGTCATGCAAAATCGGTAAAAAATTCTGTTTAGTTTTGCGTTGGGCAAATGCACGATGTAACCCAGGAGCGAGATTTTTGGCAACATAATGCAACTCTTTATAGTCCAAAATCCAACGGACTTTTTCACAATAGGGCGATAAAGGAAATTGATATAAGGTACGCATTTTCAACACATCAACGCAAAAAACAATGCTGTATCATAACAGATTCTTGCTTTCGATTAAGACCCCACACACATCAAACTACAAAAATATACAAATATATTTCAATTAACCGAACAAGGCTTTCACATAAAGATAAATAAAGTATCCGCCAACCAAGAAAATCTCAATCGCAAAATACTTTTTTAACCGAGCAGGTGAAATGGCATGAGCCACTTTAACCCCTAATTTTGCGGTCATAAAACTGGCGATACTAATGCCTAAAAATGCATAAAGATGTACATACCCCAAACTATTGGCAATTTCAATTTCATTTTTTGAGCCAAACCACAAATACCCGATAGCCCCCATAATGGAAATAGGAACACCACACGCCGCCGATGTTGCGACTGCATTTTGCATCACCACACCATAACGATTTAAATAAGGGCCTGTAATACTGCCCCCTGCAATCCCAAAAATAGCAGATGCGACCCCAATCGCTCCACCAACTGCACTTTGTTGCCACGTTGGCGGTAAATGAACCGCTTGATTGGCATGCTGATGTTTGGCAGATGTAAACATCTTATAGCCTGTCCACAATGCAAACAATCCAATACTTAATTGTAAATAATAATACGGCATTGCATCAGCAATCCATGCCCCAACTAATGACCCTAACATCATGGTTGGCACAAGATTTTTCACTACTGACCACAAAATCGCTTTTTTCTTATGATGTGCCAAAGCGGAACTTAACGAACTCACCACGATACTGGCTAAGGCTGTACCGATACACAAATGCATAATAATATTAGGGTCATAGCCCAAATATTGAAACACAAAATACAAGCAAGGAATAATAATCAATCCCCCGCCAATCCCAAACAAACCAGCAAAAAAGCCCGATACACAGCCAATTAACGCATAAACTAAAATTTCCACTACAGCCCCCTAAATTATTCTGCGGATAATGCCAACGCCTGACATAAATCAAGTAACCGATTCGCATAACCCCATTCATTATCATACCAAGCAAACACTTTTACTTGTTGCCCAACGCACATGGTTTGGGTTAAATCGACAATCAACGATTCAGGCGAATGATTAAAATCACTAGACACCAATGGCACATCAACTACAGACATAATGGATTGATATTGTTGCTGACTTGCTAAACGCAACACATCATTGACTTGAGCAACCGTAACCGCCTGTTGAGCCACAAAATTTAAATCAATCGCTGCCACATTAATGGTTGGCACACGAATGGAATAACCTTCAACTTTCCCTGCCATATTTGGCAATACTTGTTTTAATGCACCCAATGCACTCGATGTTGTTGGAATAATATTATGTCCAGATGCTCTGGCACGGCGTAAATCTCGATGGGCTTGGTCTAATACCGATTGGTCAGCCGTAACGGCATGAATTTCGGTCATCAAGGCGGATTCAATCCCAAAACAATCATCTAAAATTTTTACCAATGGCACTAAGGCTTGCGTAGTACATGAAACACTAGAAATAATCTGATGTTGCGGTAAAATATCTTGATGATTTACCCCATACACCACCGCAATATCCACGCTATCAAACGGTGCTGCCCCAATAATCACTCGCTTTGCCCCAGCGTATAAATGTTGTGAAGATAACGCACGAGAACGGAATAAACCTGTACATTCCAATACAATATCAATCTCCAACTCACGCCATGCCAATGCTGAAGGGTTCGCTTGTTGTAACACATCAATGGTTAAGCAACGTTGAGCCGTTTTTATGGATAATTGCGGAAATTTTGCACCATATTGAACGCTAATCTCGCCTTGAAAACGCCCATGTGTACTATCATAACGTAATAAATGAGCCAACGTTTCTACGTCCGCAATGTCATTAATGGCAACAATTTCAAATGAAAACGCATGACGTGCTTCAAACCACGCACGCACCACATGACGACCAATCCGACCAAACCCATTAATGGCGATACGTTGCATAACTGACCTATCTTAAAGCAAAAAAGCCATTGTAAAATGCTTAACCTAACAACACAAGCCATTCACTTAAAAACTTTTCTTTATCGTCCACAATCAGCGAATAGCGTCCATAAAACCATCATTCTCACTTGCCTGTTGCATAAAAAATCAAAAAAATATCACAGAATAAGGGTACAGAATAGACGTAAATATGATAGTATTAGCAGAAGTTTATTCGATTTGATTGTTAAAAAATATGTTTCGTTTACATCCACAACTTGCCCAAGATACCTTTTATGTGGGCGATTTTCCGCTTTCAACCTGTCGTTTAATGAACGATATGCAATTTCCGTGGCTGATTTTAATTCCACGTGTTGCAGGGGTAACTGAACTATACGAATTAAGCCCTGCTGACCAAGAACAATTTTTGCGTGAATCTAGCTGGTTATCGAGCCAACTGGCACGTGTTTTCCGTGCGGATAAAATGAATGTGGCTGCCTTAGGTAATGTCGTACCACAATTACATTTTCATCATATTGTCCGCTATCAAAATGATAGTATGTGGCCAAAACCTGTTTGGGGAGTACCTGCTGTCCCATATACCAATGATGTCTTGGCACATATGCGTCAAACCTTAATGCTCGCATTGCGTGGTCAAGGGGATATGCCGTTTGATTGGCGTATGGATATTTAAGCCATACGTCCTATAACAACATAAAATAATGAATTTTTAAGAACGGATTTTTAGTTTGGACAAAATTAATTTATCGACCTTGCTTTCTAAGATTGCAACGCCTGAACGTTTTGGGGGATATATTGCACTTGGACTGATGGTATTTATTTATCATGTTTTCTTAGATGTTGAAGCAACGGAACGGCATTTTCATTTTTCAATTTTTTTATTTATTTTAGTTTATTTATTACATAATACCTTAGTTGCAACCTTTCGCCATAAAACAAAATGGAATTTTGTCCTTATTTCATTAACGATTGACTGTACATTATTGTTAACTGCACTTTGGTTTGTTGATTTTAATGTCATTCTTTCCATGTTTGCTGTGGTGTGTATTTTCTTTATTGCCTTTATGCACCAAAAGAAACGCTCACACGTCTTTATTAGTTTTGTTATTTTTATTTTAGTTTTATTAGCCTGTCAAAATATTTTACCGTTTGCAGAAGATGTAAAAGTTTTTAATACCGTTGGTTTTACGTTATATTTTGCCTTATTAACGACATTTTTATTTTTTGTTGGCTATTATCATCTTGAACGTTATCGCAAATTAGAAGAACAAAACAATTCTCTACAAAAACAATTATCTGAATATATGGATTTTTGCCAACAAATTAGCCGTTATACACCGCCACAATTATGGCAATCAATTATGCGTGGTGAATATTCTGCACGCATTGAATATAAACGTAAAAAAATGACCATTTTCTTTTCAGATATTCAAGGATTTACCGAATTATCTGAAAAACTCATTGCAGAAGACTTAGCTTATTTATTAAACGATTATATGTTCCATATGACACAAATCGTCCAACAATATAATGGTACAATTGATAAATATATGGGCGATGGCTTATTAGTGTTCTTTGGCGATATTGATTCTCAAGGTGTGGAAAAAGATGCTCGCAACTGTGTTGATATGGCGATTGCCATGCGTCAGCAGATGAAAATTTTGCGTGAACGTTGGAAAAAAATGGGACACCCTGAATTACATATTCGTATGGGGATTAGTACAGGATATTGCCACGTTGGGAACTACGGTTCAGAAGAACGTATGAGCTATACTATCGTTGGACGTGAAGTCAATTTAGCATCACGTATTCAATCATCTGCATCGGTTGATGAAATTTTATTAAGTGATAGCACCTATCAAATTGTAAGTTCTGAATTTTTATGTATTGAAAAACACGCTGTTCAATTAAAAGGCATTGCCCAACCAATTCGGACATGGCAAGTGGTTGAACGTTATCACGGCTCATCTTCTCGCCATAATCCACATCATTGGTTTGAATTTGAATATAAAGGTTTCCAATTAATTTTAGACTTAAATGAAGTGGAAAATATGCAGTATGATGTATTAATCACCACTTTAGAAGAAATGGTTGCACGCATTCGCTTACAACAACGTTTAACTAATCAAAATGGCATTGTAGAATTGCGAAAAGAAGATAAAATTATTGTACCACCACGACAATCACAATAATCTAGGATTAAACGAAAAACTCTTCTCTCTTATATGTTTTATCATCTGACTTAATACCTTTTGGCAAGGGGCTATCATTTCTGAAGTACCAGCTCTATGGTCTAAGTCACCCCTTATCACCTATCATCAATAATTTTATCTAAGATACCGCCATAATAGATATTGTATCTATAAAATTTATCATCACAGATAATTAATTTTTTATCTTTAAAAAAGTAGCGGTTATATCGATATATATCTTTAATTTCATAATTTAAATAGTCTGATTTAAATTTTTCTATATCATCTATTATTATATTTGTTTCAATTTTATCAAAATATTGTTTTTCAATAACTAATCGAAATAAACTAAAAAATAAGAGTTCTTTTAGTCCACCGTAATATAATAAATCTCTTTCTCCATAGCCAAATAAATATATTTTTTTTGTAACATGATCAATACATAACGCTTCTGTACTTATATCCCCTCCGATATAATCACAGTTATCTGGAAGTTTTGAGTCTTCATAAAATTCATCATCTAGATAGTACAATCTTATATAATTAAAAGTTAAGTTGGCATAACTATACTTCAAAAATCCACTATTCCCATATTTTAATAAAAACTGATAATATTCATCACAAATGTCAATATTATTTTGTGATAAAAAATCATCCAGCTCTTGTTTGGGGACTGGTACTACTTCTACTTTTTCAAGCATTAGGTTGATCAGTTGGTCTAAAATGGTCATAAAATCACCTTATTTTTTGCTAGAATTATTAAACATCATTTCAGCTAATTTTAATTATCCTTGATTCTCATTGATAATTTGCTCATATTCAACAATACTATTTTCTAAATATTTTAATAAACTCTGAATTTTAGGTAAGGTATGACGACACGCCACAATCCCCACTTCCAATTTATCAACATAACTGCCCATGGTAATATTTAAGGCTTGACCATCTAATACAATCGATGCAGGATAAATCGCATCTAAAACCGCCCCATTTAAATATAAGGGCTGTTCATACGCAATTAAACTCGAAATCACTAAATTAAAGGATTGATGTTTTGGAAATATTCCTGCAAAGACTTGTAAACCAACTCCGCCATATACTAAGGCACTATAATTAAGAATTTCACTACTGCTCATGCGTGAAAAACGTTTTTTAGCGTGTTGTACGCTACGTTGAATGGCATATAAACGCTCAACAGGTTCATCTAAATGGGTGGCTAAACTGGCTAAAATCATAGTGATACGGTTGCTGACATCGGAATCATCTTCTCGAATCGATGCAGGCACCATTGCGACTAAGGATTTTTCAGGTAAGGTTGCGTGTTGTTTTAAATATTGACGTAATGCCCCTGAACAAATCGCCAAAATCACATCATTCATTTTAACATCGAAATAGCTTGCGATATTGCGTAACCGTTGCAACTCAAACGACTGTGCCGAAAAACGGCGTGATGAGCTTACTCGTTGATTTAAAATACTTGGCGGTGCTTGAAAGGTCGCCACATGTTCAGGATTATATTTACGGTCTTGTAAATTTTCTGATAATTCATTCCACACACGACCGCTTGATGACCATAATTGTTGTAAACGACTTTTTAAGGTTGGTTGTGGATTTTTTAGACGTTTTTCCACTTGATATTGTTCAGATGGTGAATTGATGTGTTCATTTAAACACCATAAAGGAACAAATCTTTTTTGTTGTGGGTCTGATGATAATGATTTTTTGAGTAACCGCACCCCTGCAACACCATCTACCATTGCATGATGAATTTTAAAATATAAGGCAAACCGTCGCCCTTCAATCCCTTCAATTAAGGTACACGTCCACATCGGTTTTGCACGGTCAAGTAAGGCACTATGTTCTTGTGAAATATAAACAAATAATTCTCGAATTCTCCCCGGATTGGGCAAGGCAATATGGCGGAAATGATGGTCAAGGTCAAAATTTGGGTCATCTTGCCAATACAGTCCATTTAAACGCTGATTAAATGGCGGAAAAGGCATTTGTTTACTGGCTCGGATTTGCTCGGCAAGTTCTTGTACAAAATTATCGCTAGCGTGTTCAGGAATTTTAAATAATAATAACCCTGCAACGTGCATAGGCTGGCGACGTTTCTCTAAAGAAAGAAAAATAAAATCGATGGGGTGAATTGGTCTTTTGTTTATTGTCATTTCGGTCATTTTTTATTCCTTAAATCAGGGCGATAAAGGTTGCAGTATAGCGTGTTTTGCGTTAAAAAGACAGTAAGAACCCTATGAATCCACATTATTTTTTGAATTTTTGCAATACAAGGTGATGGATAACAGATTATTTTATTTGATGATGAAAAACATTGACATCATCACCCTTAGTTATGGCATAATATAAATAATTTATTAACATGATTTTCGGTATTTAATTTATGAATCTTGAACGGGTCGATTTAAACTTACTCATTTATCTTGATGTATTATTGCGTGAAAAAAATGTAACACGTGCGGCTGAACAATTAGGCGTTACCCAGCCTGCAATGAGTAATATTTTACGCCGTTTGCGTACTTTGTTTAATGACCCGTTATTGATTCGCTCTTCTGAAGGCATGACCCCTACAGAACGTGCCTTAGAATTACAACCACGGATTCGTGAAGCATTGGCGGATTTGTCGTTGATTTTAGAACCACGCACCGAATTTCGTCCTTATAGTAGCAATCGCATTTTTCGGATTATGGCATCGGATTATGCAGAAGCAACCTTAATTCCACGTTTAGTTAAAGCTTTGCGTTCAGAAGCTCCGAATGTGATTTTGGATTTTTTAACGCCAAGTGATGTTTCGTATCGTGATATGGAACAAGGTAAAGTGGATTTGGCAATTAACCGTTTTAATGAGATTCCGCAAAGTTTCCATCAAGTGTTAGTGTGGAGAGATAGTTTTAGTTGTGTACTCAATCAAAATCACCCTGCGGTAAATCATTTAAATTTAAAACATTATTTAGAATCGCAACATATTTGGGTGTCTAAAACAGGCATGGGCATTGGTGTTGGCGTAAATCCTGAAAAACAGTCAGGATTGGGTTGGGTTGACCAAGCCTTAGAGCGAATCGGACAAAAACGGCAAATTTCGGTCTTTACACGACATTATCAAACGCCTGCATTATTAGCTCAAAATGTTGATTTAATCGCCACATTACCGACACGCATTGCACGGTTACATCAGCATAATCCTAAACTGGCGATTAAAGAACCGCCATTTTATATTCCTGAATTTGAGTTAAAAATGGCGTGGTGTCCATTGTTGCACCATCACCCTGCACATCGTTGGTTGCGTCAGTTGATTTTATTTGTGGCTCGGCAAATGGTTGAAGAAGAGCAACGTCAATTACAAGCTCAATCAACGCAACATTCAAGCTATTAAAATAACAAACAGGAATCCGCATGAGTTTATTGATAGACCTTATCATTATTAGTGTATTAATTATTGTCGCTGGATTTTTATCCATTACCGAAATTGCATTTGCTGGTGCGAGAAAAGTGAAATTGCAGATTATGGTAGATGCAGGCGACCAACGTGCACAAGATGTGTTGGATATTCAACAAAACTCTGCTGATTTCTTTGCGGCGTCGCAAATTGGGTTAAATGCGATTGCAATTTTAGGGGGGATTTTGGGTGAAGGAATTTTTCGCCCTTATTTTGCTCATTTAATCGGCTATGTTTATCAAGGTTCAATGTTAGAATCTTTGGCATTTGCCTGTTCATTTACCTTAGTTACAGTTTTATTTATTATTTTTTCAGACTTGATTCCAAAACGTTTGGCAATGATTGCTCCTGAAAAAATTGCTGTTAATGTCATTCGTCCAACGCAACTATTTATTTTGATTTGTAAGCCGTTATCGTGGTTGATGAATGTTATTGCCAATGCGATTTTCCGTATTTTAAAAATTGATACTACTCGAGAAGAAAGCGTTACCTTTGATGATATTTCCGCCATTATGGACGCAGGGGCTGAAGCGGGGGTATTACAAAAACAAGAGCAACATTTTATTGAAAATGTGTTTGAATTAGAAGAACGTACCGTTCCATCGAGTATGACCACACGAGAAAATATCGTCTTTTTTACCTTAAATGAAGCGGAAGATAGCATTCGCCAAAAGTTAGCAGAATATCCTTATTCTAAATTTTTGGTTTGTAATGAACATATTGACCAAGTGATTGGCTATATTGATGCCAAAGATATTTTAGTGCGTATTTTAAATCATCAATCGTTTAATCAGCTCAATGAATCGACCATTCGTAATGTACTCACCATTCCTGATACGCTCACGCTTTCTGAATTGCTTGACCGTTTCCAAGCCAGTAAAGAAAAATTTGCGGTCGTGATTAATGAGTATGCCCTTGTGGTTGGGGTGATTACCTTAAGTGATATTATGCTGACGGTGATTGGCGACTGGGGCAGTTTGGTTGAAGAAGAAAAACAAATTATTCAACGTGATACTAATTCTTGGTTGATTGATGGTAGTACACCGATTGAAGATGTTAAACACGCTTTAGATATTGAAAGTTTTCCAGATTCAGAAAACTATGAAACCATTGCTGGCTTTATGATGTACAAACTTAGAAAAATCCCCCGCCCTGCCGATAATGTGATTTTTGCGGACTATAAGTTTGAAGTGGTTGATATTGACCATTTTAAAATTGACCAATTATTAGTCGTTAAGTTAGATTCATCACCATCATCATGATATTCGCCCTACACAATCTCCCTAACCATGTAGATGGGGATACTATTCTTAACACAATGTCTATATGTTCTAATCTTGAAACTTCGACAGGGTTCTTTTAAACTTCTTCAAATTTTTAACTTAATTTTAATGGTTCTATGATGAATTTAAAAACCCTTTCTTTATTGTGCCTTGTGGCAGGTTTAACTGCGTGTAATACACCAAATCTTGTAAAAAAACCAACAACCAACACAACCACCCAACGCACAACGACTGCTCCTAACCAACCCACTGCTCCACAAACCATTCAATTTGCTGAACCAAAATTGGGGACAGCATTTTATGCGTTAAATCCATTCCAATATTCTGCACCGCCTGAATTTGAAAAACATTTACAACGTGCAAAAAATGCCAATGGTACATTAAATAAACTGATTATTCCAACGGCAAATTCATCTACTCGTGCCATGACTTATGCAGGCGTTGCTCAAGCAGGGCAATTAGATGTTACAGAGCTTGATGATTTCTTAAACTTATTGGAAGGTCGTGCCCGTCATTATCCTGCACAATTTGCGAGTCGTAATGAACGCCGTGGCTTTGAACGTAAATTAAAACAAGTGATTCAACAACTTGACCAATATGCAGTAAGCCCAAGTGCATCATTTGATATTTTATTGCGTGCGTATAAAGCGAATGTAATGGCTCGTAACCTTGATTTAGGTCAAATTTATAGTACAAAATCATTAACTTATGGGCAACGTTTATTACAACTTAATCCAAATGATGGAGAAGTAAACTTCTGGTTTGGTTTCTCTTTAGCGGAAGGTGGAGCTCAACGTGAAGCAATTCCATATTTACAAAAAGCGATTAATGCCAATGTTCAAGAAGCCCATTTATCTTTAGCAAAT
>JBHACK010000020.1:0-8876 GCA_041854545.1 Acinetobacter sp.
CGATACACCCTAAATATCGGTATTCAATAATTTTAATAGCAATCAATGCTATTAACCCATAGTGGTTACGATTATAAATCATTCAAATTCATTTATCAATATTTTCTAATCCTGTTATCATTTCTATCAATATCCAAAAAAAATAAAGAGCTACCCTAAATTAGAGTAGCTCCCAATGCTCTCAAAAGTGAGATTATTTGATACGCATATCACCTGTTTCAACAAAACGTTGGTGCCAAGATAATGCTTCTAACAAGATATGTGGTGTATGTAAACCGCCTGCTTTTTCAGCACGGTCATAATAATCACGCAACATATCACGATAGTCAGGGTGTGAACAGTTTTCAATGATTAATTTCGCACGCTGACGTGGAGATTTACCACGCAAATCTGCCATACCTTGTTCTGTTACTACAAACATTACATCGTGTTCGGTGTGGTCATGGTGAGAAACCATTGGCACGATTGATGAAATTGCACCGCCTTTCGCTGTTGATGGGCTTACAAAGAATGAGAAGAAAGCATTACGCGTAAAGTCGCCTGAACCGCCAATACCGTTCATCATTTTTGTTCCCATGATGTGCGTTGAGTTTACGTTACCGTAAATATCCGCTTCAATCATGGCATTCATTCCAATAATACCAAGACGGCGAATTAACTCTGGGTTATTGGTGATTTCCATTGGACGTAATACGATTTTATCACGCAAGAATTCAATGTTGTCATTAAAACGTTGTAACGCATCTGGACTGAATGATAATGCAGTCGCTGATGCAGACTTCATTTTACCTGCGATGATTAAGTCAAGCATACCATCTTGTAATACTTCGGTATAACCTGTTAAATCTTCAAATGGAGCATCTAACAAGCCTGCCAATACCGCATTTGCCACGTTACCCACACCTGATTGTAATGGTAATAAGTTTTTCGGCAAACGACCTGCTTTTACTTCATGACCTAAGAAATCAATGATTTGAGCAGCGATACGTTTAGAGTTTTCATCTGGGTCAGCAAATTTACTGTTACGGTCAAACGAATCTGTAAAGACAATCGCCACAACTTTATCTAAATCGCACTCTAAATAAGGTGAACCAATACGGTCATCTGGTTTAACCAATGGAATTGGCTGACGATTTGGCGGTGTACCTACATCAAAATAGATGTCGTGCATAGTTTCAAGTAATGGATTTTGTTTTGTATTGATTTCAATAATCACTTGCTTGGCTGCTTTAAGCACTTCATTACAATGCCCTACGCCCATTGCAGGAATGATTTTACCGTCTGCGGTAATTCCTGTTGCTTCAATAATCGCCATGTGCATATCGCCATAGAATCCATTACGGATTTGTTGTTCAACGTGCGATAAATGCATATCTTGATAATGCGTATTCCCTGCGTTAATGCTGTTACGCAATGTTGGGTCAGATTGGAACGGGTTACGGAAATTGATACAGTTTGCTTCTGCCAATACACCATCACACTCAGGTGCAGTTGATGCACCTGTAATCATGTTAATAGCAAATGTTTCACCACGTGCATGGGCTTGTTTTGCTTGATTTGCAATCGCTGTTGGCAATGCTTTTGGATACCCTGCACCTGTAAAACCACTAATACCAACGGTCATACCATCTTTTACAAAAGTTGCTGCTTGTTCTGCACTGCAAACTTTGTCATGCAATGACGCTAAACCAATACGTTCTAAAGACATGATTTCTCTCTCAAAAAAGGGGGAATTTCACCCAGTTATCTTCAAATGAACATCATCATACTGATGTCCATCTCATCACAAGGATTATACAATGTTTTTTTAACAAGTTAATCATTCCTAGTCAAAAATTTTATTTAAGGCTTGGAATGGTAAAGTTACAACATCAAAGGCAACCGCAAATGGCAATAATACAATTTTTTGCAATGGATTTGACTCGCCTGCTCGATATTCTTGACGTTCCGTGTAGGTATAAATCTTAATCGGATAGGCTTTGCTCAAGGCTTTTAAGGACGTTTGATTGCTCACCGCAGGATAAATTACCCCCGACAATGGCACATCAAAACAAAAAGTTTGTGCATTTAATCGTTCATCACTTGATGTTGAACATTCACGCACATCATGTTGTAACAATAATTGTTTTTCACTTTCAGTAACCGTTGATTTTAATTTACTGTATTTAAAGGATAATTCTCCTGTAAATGTTCCTTTATTTTCTGACATAAATTCTAATTTTTTGGTTAAATGAATATAACGTGCATCTAAATGGGGTAATAAATCAAGAAATATTTCACTCCCTTGCGTTAAAACATAACTTTGTTTTTCCCCAACAATCACAACAGGACGGCTATTGCCCACATTGGCTAAAGTACCGCTTGGTGTACCAAATGCCAAAACTCGGTCATCAATCAATACTTGTTTTTCTGTAAAGGTTCTCATACCACCATTATCTTGATTGATTAATGTTTTTGTTGCACAGCCTGTTAAAGCCAATGACATTGCCAAGGTGATTGCAGTTAAACTTTGTTTTAACATCAAAATACTCCCAAGATTGCATACATTTTCCATTTTATAGCATTTTTCAATATATTTGTATAGAGCCAATGTTTAGCCATTAAAAATGCCCCTTTCGGGGCAAATGGTGAACGTCCTAGCCATTCTCTCGTTCATTTACAGCTTGTTCCATACACTGTAAAATCGGTTGTAATAAGGCTTGTTTACGTTTAAAACTGGCTTTATTGACAATCAATCGTGATGAAATTTTGCAAATTTCTTCTAAAGGTTCTAAACCATTAGCACGCAACGTATTACCTGTATCGACCACATCGACAATATAATCGCCTAACCCAACCAATGGAGCAAGTTCCATCGAACCATACAGTTTAATGACTTCTACTTGCTCTCCACGGCTCGCATAATATTGGCGTGTTAAATTCACATATTTGGTCGCAATGCGTAAACGTCCTAATGGTTTTTGCATACCGACTTTACCTGCTGTCATTAAGCGACATTTGGCAATATTTAAATCGATAAGCTCATAGACATTTTCCGCACCATACTCCATCAACACATCTTTTCCTGCGACACCAAAATCTGCTGCACCATTTTCCACATAGGTTGGCACATCAGATGCACGCAAAATTAAAATACGCACATTTGGATCTGTGGTTGGAAAAATCAGTTTGCGTGATTTTTCTGGGTCTTCTAGCAGTTCAATGTTTGCTCTTGCCAAAAGTGGTAATGTTTCTTTTAAAATTCGCCCTTTGCTCAATGCAAGGGTTAAACCATGGTCAAACTGCCCCATTATTGCGTGTTCTGTTGCTGTTTCTTGTGTCATGGTTTATTCCTTAATGCGTTGGATATCCGCCCCTAAGGCTTGTAATTTTGCTTCCACATCTTCATAACCACGGTCAATGTGATAAATACGGTCGATGATGGTTTCGCCTTCCGCCGCCAATGCCGCAATAACCAATGAGAACGATGCTCGCAAATCGGTTGCCATCACAGGAGCTCCTTGTAGTTTTTCAACACCTGTAACCACAGCATCATTACCTGTGACTTGAATGTTTGCTCCCATACGGCAGAGTTCTGGAACGTGCATAAAACGATTTTCAAAAATGGTTTCAGAAATTGTTGAGAAACCACGAGCAATCGTATTCACCGCCATAATTTGAGCTTGCATATCGGTTGGGAATTCTGGGTGTGGCAAAGTTCTAAAACTTACTGCTTTTGGTTGTTTGCCCTGCATATCCAACTCAATCCAATCATCACCACGCGTAACTTCAGCACCCATTTCTTCAAACTTTTCTAATACACTTTCCATCAGATTTGGGTCTGTATGTGTGGTCTTGACTTTTCCACCTGTAATTGCTGCGGCAGCTAAATATGAACCTGTTTCAATACGGTCAGCCACAACGGCATATTCACAGCCATTGAGCTTTTCTACCCCTGTTACGACTAAGGTATCAGTATCAATTCCTTCGATTTTCGCACCCATTTTATTAAGTAAATTCGCTAAATCGGTAATTTCAGGCTCACGAGCTGCATTACGAATTGTGGTTACCCCTTCGGCTAATACCGCTGCCATTAAGATGTTTTCTGTACCGCCTACCGTTACCATATCAAAAACGACTTCACCGCCTTTTAAACGACCATCAACTTTTGCGTGTACATAGCCTGCTTCAACTTGAATTTCCGCACCTAAGGCTTCTAATGCTTTTAAATGCTGGTCAACAGGACGTGAACCTATCGCACACCCCCCCGGTAAAGATACTTGAGCTTGTCCATAACGTGCTAATAATGGCCCTAATACAAGGATAGATGCACGCATGGTTTTAACTAATTCGTATGGTGCAAATTGATTACTTAATGTACTGGTATCTGCGGTTACAGTATCACCTTCATAGGTCATGGTAATTCCCAGACCTTCAATTAATTTGACTAAGGTTGTAACATCTTTTAAATGTGGAACATTGGTTAATTTAATCGGTGTTTCAGCTAAAATCATCGCAGCCAATAAAGGTAATGCTGCATTTTTTGCCCCAGAAATACGCACTTCACCAACTAATGGTTTTCCGCCACGAATTAAAAATTTATCCATTGTTATGCTCCAAATAAACTTGCTTTACGCCATTCTTCTTTAGTCATGGCACGAATTGTAACGGCATGAACCGCCCCTGATGTAATGTGTGGGTTGAGTGGTGCATATACGGCTTGCTGACGAGCAACGGTTCTTTTACCTTCAAATTGGTCATCCACAATGCGTAAATCAAATTTACCTGCTTCCCCTGTAACTTGAATTTCGGCGTTTGGAAAGGTATTTTTTAAGAGTTGTTCGAGCTGTTCACTGTTCATGGAAATCTCCCTACAGGTGAGCAAAATTAAAAACGGATATTTTACAGGATTCTTACACAAAATTCAGCATTACACCATAAAAATCCTGTATCAACTTTAGATGTAGGAAATACAGTTCAAAATAAATTGTTACTCTTTCGCACGCTGACGTTGGCGAACAACTTTCGCAACTTTATCTTTTGCACGCTGACGTTTTAATGGTGATAAATAATCCACAAATAATTTACCATTTAAATGGTCAAGCTCGTGTTGAATACAAACCGCTAACAATCCTTCTGCTTCAATGTCCATCGCTTCACCTTGTAAATTTAAGGCTTCAATACGCACGCGTGCAGGGCGATTCACTTCATCATACACTTGTGGCACCGATAAACACCCTTCACTATAAGGCACACATTCTTCCGTTAAAGGCGTTACTTTGGTATTAATAAACACCATCGGTTGATTTTTTTCTTCTGACAAATCCATCACAATCACTTGTACATGGCGGTTTACTTGGGTTGCGGCTAACCCTATCCCTTTCGCTTCATACATTGTTTCAAACATATCTGCAACAAGCTGACGAATCTCATCATTAATCTCGGCAACAGGTTGGGCAATGGTGCGTAAACGTGGGTCAGGAAAATTTAAAATTGGTAATAAAGCCATAATAAACTCTCATCTTTTTCTTTATTGATTAAAAAAATCATAAAAGAACTATAAAAAAATAAGCGTAAAGATGGTATTATATCCTATATTTTAGACATTATTTTAGGAATTATGATAATGGCACAATTAAATCCAAATCAAACACCCGTAAAATGCTCAGCGTTTAAGCGTGGTTTATTGGCGGCTGCACTGAGTGTAGGCGTGATGTTTACAGGTACTCAAGCCATTCACGCAGCGAGTCCAAATAAAAATCCACCAAGCATTAAAGCGGGTGCTCCACAAGTCTATGTGGTTAAAAAAGGAGATACCTTGTGGGACATCGCAGGGAAATTCTTAAAAAGTCCATGGCGTTGGAAAGAAATTTGGGCAAGTAACCGCCATGTAAAAAATCCACATCGTATCTACCCAGGTGACCGTTTATTAATGTGTACATTAAACGGTAAGCCTTTAATTGGTAAAGATGAAGGTGATGGCTGTGAAGGTATCATTCGCCGTCATACAGGGGGCAAAAGCACTCCACGTTATGAATCAACAGGTGATGGCATTTCAGTTATCCCATTAAGTTTCATTAATAAATGGTTACAACATTTTGTGATTATCTCACCAGATAGCTTAAAAGATGTGCCATATATCATTGCTGCCAATGATGGTCGTGTTTTAGCGGGCAAAGGACAAATCGTTTATGCTCGTGGCAATGGTTTACAGGTTGGACAACGTTATGCGATTTATCGTCCAGAAAAACCATATACTTTAACCATTCCTGCTGAAAGTAAATTCCAAAAAGAAAAGACCTTGAATTTAGGGGTTGAATTACAGCAAATGGCAACAGCGGTTGTAACTGCAATCGACGCATCAGGTACAGCAACCTTAGAAATCCTTGAAAGTTTTGGTGGTGAAGTTCGTTTTGAATATTACGTTTTACCAGAATCGCCAAGTACTTTACCAAGTGCATTCTTCCCTGTATTGAAAAATGATGTAATCGATGGTGGACGTGTTGCTCGTGTACATGGTGGTATTTCATCAACAGGACAACATGGCGTTGTAACGATTGACCGTGGTTTCAATCACAAAACAACTGCAGGTCAAGTGTTTGAAGTTCGTCAAAAAGGTGATGTGGTTATCGACCCGAAAACCAAGAAACCTGTTGAATTACCAGCACAACGTATTGGTTATGTGATGATTTTCAAGAGCTTTGAAAACTTCAGTTATGCCTATGTGTTAGATAGCAACTTACCAATTACCGTTGGTAGTAGCATTCACCACGTTGAATCACTTGATTAATTTTTGTTAATCGTTGCTTAAGAATGTTGTCCCAAATTTCACCACAGCATTTGCATCAAGTCAAATTATGGTATTTGGTGCAACATTCTTTAACTGCATATCATCAACTGATTCGTTATTTTGGTTCTGCTGAACAAGCAACCGAACATAAAGCCTTAAGCCAATGGCAACAATTACCGATTCATGCACAACATAAGAAACGTGCAGAACAATTTACAAGCATTGAAGAACAAAAAAAATTTGAACATATCTTATATTTACTACAACAACATTGTGATTTTATTTTAACCACAGAAGATGCGTTATATCCTACTCAATTACTTCCATTTGATGACCGTCCGCCCTTGATTTTTGGACAAGGCAATGTCGCCACTTTACAGCAACCACAAATTGCCATGGTCGGCAGTCGTAAAACTAGCCCACATGGCTCACAAATTGCCTATGATTTTAGTTATTATTTAGCTGAAAAAGGATTATATATTACCAGCGGTTTGGCACATGGGATTGATTATGCCGCCCATCAAGGGGGCTTAGCCCATCAACGTACCATCGCCGTGATTGGTACAGGTTTAGACCAAGTTTATCCTGCTCAAAATAAGCAATTACAACAACATATTTTGGCTCAACAGGGTACAGTCATTACCGAATTATTGCCTACATCTCCCCCTTTACAATTTCATTTTCCACGGCGGAATCGGATTATTAGTGCCTTAAGTTTAGGCACTTTAGTCGTTGAAGCAGGTGTGAAAAGTGGTTCTTTAAGTACTGCTCGTTGGGCAATGGAACAAGGCAAGCCTGTATTTGCCATTCCGGGGCATATTTATAATGATTATCATCAAGGGTGTCATTTATTAATTCGTGAAGGGGCAATCTTGGTTGATAATCCTGAACAAATCTTTGAAGAATTACAACAACCTTTAGCATGGCAAGCTCAACAGGTTACTCGCCCTACTACACCAACCAGTCAGCCAATGGGTATCACAACGCAACATCCTACAGAATCTCATCAACCTATTCAGGTGCCTGAACATTTACAATCTTTATATCAATGTTTAGAATGGACAGGGCAAGATATTGACCAATTACACGCACGCTCTGGTTTAGATATTGCGACATTGACCGATTATCTCATGCAACTTGAATTATTTGATTTATGTTTGCAACAAGCAGGCGTGTATCTCAGGAAACGTTAATGACAGAAAATTTAAATTCTGCAGTTGCGTGTTTACAACAAGGCAATATTCTCGCTTATCCAACAGAAGCCGTTTGGGGCTTGGGGTGCGACCCTTATCAACGTACAGCCTTTGAAAAATTATTGCAACTCAAACAACGTCCGATTGAAAAAGGGGTCATTTTACTGGCGAGTGATATTGAACAAATTGAATTTTTGTTAGACCCATTACCACAACAACACCGTGAAGTGGTGTTAAGCAGTTGGCAAGGCTCAACTCATCAACAAGCAACAACATGGCTGTTTCCAACACATCAACATATTCCAATCTGGATTACAGGACAACATCAACGTGTTGCCGTACGTCTAACACAACATCCTTTATGTCAAAAGTTATGTCGGGCATTTGGCGGTTTTATTGTGTCCACCAGTGCTAACCCTGCTCAACTTGCACCTGCCATTAACTATCAGCAAGCCTTTGATTATTTTCAATATCAAGTGAATTATTTACAGGGTGAAATAGGCGGTGCAACTCGCCCAAGTCGGATTGTAGATGCGTGTACTGGTACAGTGATTCGTCCTTGACGTCCTCCCCTAGCTAAAGCAAGGGGATTCCTCCTACGAGCGTATCACGTCCGATACGGAGAATGTTTAATGCTGAGTTTATATCTCTATCATGAAATGTACCACATTCCACACATTGCCATTCTCTTATTCCTAAATCTGCCCTACCTTTCGGACTACTGTCGCTGATTTTGCCACAGCACGAACACATTTGGGTAGTATATTTTTCATCAACTTCTTCTAGCCTGAGAACCGACTAAAGGTTCGCAAGTGCGTTCTCGCACTTATACTTGAGCATGGTTTTAAATGCACTAAAACTTGTATCTAACACAGATTTTGCCATCTTAGTTTTTATGAGTTTACTTGCATTTA
>JBHACK010000021.1:0-7938 GCA_041854545.1 Acinetobacter sp.
TGCGACGATTTCCTCAGATAACACGACTTTTTCATTATCATTTTCACCATGCACTTGTTTTGCTGAAAATGTCGCATCAACTTTATTGCCTTCAAACATGGTTGCCTGAACATTTTTCATTTCAGAACGTCGAGTTTTTAGGTCATGTTGTGCCTGTTCAATGGTTGCTTTTAATGCAAGTTGCCCTTGTTCATCACTTTGAATCACACGCACATTGGACGCAGAATAACTAATATTATTCTGCTTTGCGATGTCTAACTTTTCTTTTTTACCTGATAAATAGTAATATGTACCGACCAATGTAGTAACGATGATTGCAACCGTATATAAGGTTTTTGTTTGCATTACTGCTCACCTAAAAACTCGGCTAAAATCTCATCATACTTACCTTTGGCATATAACAACATATCACAAATCTCACGCACCGCACCACGTCCGCCATAGGCTTGTGTTACCACATCTGCTCGACGACGTAACTCAATATGTCCATTTGGTACGGTTACTTTCATACCCACTAAGGCAAATGCAGATAAATCAGGCCAATCATCGCCCATATATAAGCAGTCTTGCGGTTGTAAATTGAGTTGTTGGCAGGCTTCTTTTAAGGCGGTGCCTTTATCTTCACGCCCTTGATAGACCAAATCGACTCCTAAATCGCTCATGCGTTTATCAACAATTTGGCTTTTTCGCCCTGTGATGATGATGACTTTCATGCCTGCTTTTTGTACCAATTTCATGCCTAAACCATCTCGAATATCGAATGATTTAAGCTCATCTCCTGTATTGGTCAAAGTAACAAAACCATCACTTAAAATTCCATCTACATCAAGCACTAAGGCTTTAAGATGACTGGCTCGTTCTAATAATGGATAAGCTAACATTAATTCACTCCTGCTTGAATTAAATCATGCATACTAATCACGCCAATCACTTTGTTTTGCTCATCTACAACCACAAATTGATTGATTTTTTTATCACGCAGTTGGGCTAAGGCATCAACCGCTCGTAATTCTTGGTTAATGGTATAAGGTTTTTTTGTCATCACATCTGAAACAGATATATCAATATTTAAACCGTGCTGACGTTCAATTAAACGTCTTAAATCGCCATCCGTAAAAATGCCCAATAACGTATTTTGTTCATCGACAACAGTCGTTAAGCCCAAACGTTTATCACTCATTTCATACAACACTTGATTTAATGGCGTTGTTGGTGCGACTTTAGGCACATTCTCACCTGTATGCATTAAATGTTTAACGTGTAACAATAAACGTTTTCCTAAAGCACCTGCGGGGTGCGAACGAGCAAAATCATCTGCAGTAAAGCCACGAGCTTCTAACAAAGCAACGGCTAACGCATCGCCTAAGGCTAATGTGGCGGTTGTACTTGACGTTGGAGCTAAACCTAATGGGCAGGCTTCTTCTGCGTTGCCTAAAGTTAAAGCTACATCTGCATTTTGGGGCATTCCGCCTGATAAATCTCGGCTAATGGTAATTAATGGTACATTTAAATGTTTGATTAATGGCATTAACATCATAATTTCATCACTCTTGCCTGAGTTTGAAATCGCAATTAACACATCGCCACGCACCAACATTCCTAAATCACCATGCCCTGCTTCCCCTGGGTGCATAAAAAAGGACGGTGTCCCTGTTGATGCAAATGTCGCTGACATTTTACGTCCAATATGTCCTGATTTTCCCATGCCTGTTACCACGACTCGACCTTTACAGTTGAGTAAAATTTCACAGGCTTGCGAAAAACGTTCATCAATTTGGGAGCTCAAGACCTGTAATGCGTGTTGTTCAATGCTTAAGGTTTGACGTGCAATGGCTTGATAATCAATGGTCATAAATCAAATCGAAAATTAAAATAATGCACATTTTAGCATAAATCCACGTTTAAAATCTGTAGTGATGATGTGAAATTCTGGACGTATCTCTTCATGATTCACACATTTTACAGCAAATCTATCAGAAGAAATTTTTCTCATAAATCGCCTTTATCATATATTAGAACGCCTAAAATAATGTTAAACTAACCTATCTTTTTTAACCCATTTGATGAACAATGACGGTACAACCTTTTTATCTCTACAATTCTGAGCAACGTAAAAAAGTTCCTTTCCAACCACGCAAAGACGGCGTTATTGATATGTACGTTTGCGGTATGACCGTTTACGATTACTGTCATATTGGACACGCTCGTGTCATGGTTGCTTTTGACTACATTATCCGCTTTTTACGTTCGCAAGGTTGGACAGTCAATTACGTTCGCAACATTACCGATATTGACGATAAAATTATTCATCGTGCCAATGAAAATAATGAAACGATTCAACAACTCACAGAACGCTTTATTATTGCAATGAATGAAGATTCAGACGCACTCGGCTGTTTACAACCTGACCAAGCTCCACGTGCAACTGAATATATCCCACAAATGCAAGATTTAATCCATCGTTTAATTGATAATGGCATTGCCTATCCATCAAACAATGGTGATGTTTATTATGCAGTTGAAAAATTTGCCAAATATGGACGATTATCTGGACGAAATTTAGACGATATGCAAGCAGGGGCAAGTGAACGTGTTGATGTCGAAGTCGATAAAAAACACCCATTTGACTTTGTACTGTGGAAAGGTGCAAAAGCCAATGAACCTGCATGGCAATCTCCATGGGGCAATGGTCGTCCGGGTTGGCATATTGAATGCTCGGCAATGTCCACTTGCTGTTTAGGCAATCATTTTGATATTCATGGCGGAGGCGGTGATTTAATTTTCCCACACCATGAAAATGAAATTGCTCAAAGTGAAGGGGCAACAGGTGAACAATATGTAAACTATTGGATGCACGTTGGTTTTGTTAATGTAGATGGCGAAAAAATGTCAAAATCATTGGGCAACTTCTTTACCATTCGTGATGTGATGGAGAAATTTCACCCAGAAGTGATTCGCTATTTTATTCTATCTTCTCATTACCGTAGCCCAATTAACTTCTCTGATGTGGCATTAAAAGAGGCAAAAAATGCTCTCACTCGCTTTTATCAAACCGCTAAAGCAGTGCAACAATCGACCGAAGTTCAAGCAGAATTGGCAAAAATAAACCTTGATGATGTAAAAACATCTTGCCATTATGCTGAATTTGTTGAGGCGATGGCAGATGATTTTAATACACCAAATGCCTTAAGTGTATTATTTGATTTAAGCCGAGAAACAAACCGTGCAATCAAAGCGGAAGATTGGCAGGCATCTGCAAAAAGCTATGCCATTTTAAAAGCATTATGTGATATTTTAGCGATTGTCCAACACGATGTTGATGCGTTCTTAAAATCTGATATTGGCTTAGAAAAATCTACCTTAAGTGATGCGGAAATTGAATCACAAATCCAAGCTCGTGCTGATGCAAAAAAAGCCAAAGATTTTGCGTTAGCCGATAAAATCCGTCAAGATTTATTGGAACAAGGCATTATTTTGGAAGATAGCCGACAAGGCACAACGTGGCGTCGAGAAGATTAAAATTTAGGGGTGGTAAGCCCCTTTCTGATTGGATTTTATTATTTTGGATGTTACCAAGTCTTAGGTGGTAAACCTAATTCTTGGCGTTTCTTATTAATTTCGGCTCTCATTTTTGCATTGGCAATTGCTTTCAATTCATCTGCATTTTTATGAACTGACTCTAATTCTGCCTTACTACGCTTTTCCAACTCACCTAATTCATCATTAATATAAGTTGCAACTTTTTCCATAGAATGTACTGCAGGTGGGATTATTTTAAAAATAGCCAATAACCCCATGATTAATGCTTTAGGCAACTCAATCAATAAAACATAAAGTAGCTTAAACATATCAAACCTAAATAAATGAAATTAAAATATTATATCTTAAATTTCTAATTTTTCCCATATTTTTTATTTAACGCCTTTAAAATCGCAAAAGTTTCCACATCCATTTCTCCTGTTGCATTTTTAGGATTAAAATGTAATTGGAAGGCATACACTACATCTCGACTTGATTTATCCCATTCATCTGTTTCATTAATGGCATAACCATATTCACGCAATAATCGTTTAATTTCAGAAATGGGCGTTTGTTGTAATAAAGTTTCATCGCTAAATATGTCTTTATCTTGTTCATCATACCATGCACCTATGCCATAGCGTTTATACAATAATTCCCATGGAAATTTTGCCCCTGGGTCAATTTTCCGTGAAGGTGCAATATCTGAATGTCCAACAATCTGTTGTGGCGGAATATCATATTTTTTAGCTAAATCAAGCAATAATTGAGCAAGTTTTTCAATTTGTTTAGGCTCATAGTCAATAAAATCATCATATTGTCGATAGCCTTGTTTAATGGTATTTGGCTGAATCCCTGCATTGACAATTTCAATACCAATCGATGTATCATTAAGAAAAGTTCGCCCACGAAATTGCCCTGCTCCTGCGTGCCATGCACGTTCATGGTCAGGCACAAGTTGATAAACTTTATTATCATCACCTGACAAAATTAGATAATGACTACTCACTCGATTTTGCGTTAAGATGCGTAAAGAATTTTCATTATTTTCAGCAGTATAATGTAAGATAATAAATTGAATCCGTTGATTTTTTCCAGTTGCTTGATGGCTATTATCAAGTTGATAAACAGATTTAGGCGGTATAGTTTGACAGCCCATCAATAAAATCGGTAAAACCAAACAAAGTTGTATGAATTTCATCTCAACACAAAAAAGGCATAATAAGAAAAACTTATTATGCCTTGATTAGAATCGTATAAATATACAAAAAATGTAATATTAACCGATTCTTATTAACAACACCTTAACCGCCTGTATAGCCTTTGAGCTTTAAACGTGCTGCGTGTAATAATGGTTCAGTATAACCAGATGGTTGCTCTGCCCCTTTAAAGATTAAGTCAGATGCAGCTTGGAATGCAATACCATCATAATTTGGAGCCATTGGCGTATATAATGGGTCGCCTGCATTTTGCTCATCAACCACTTTTGCCATACGTTTTAACACTTCTTCCACTTGTTCACGAGTTACAATATTATGACGTAACCAGTTTGCAACGTGTTGTGAAGAAATACGCAAGGTTGCACGGTCTTCCATTAAACCAACATTGTTGATGTCTGGTACTTTTGAACAGCCGACACCCAAATCAACCCAACGTACCACATATCCTAAGATACCTTGACAGTTATTCTCAAGCTCTTTGGTGATTTCTTCAGCAGTCCAATTGGTATCTTTTGCTAAAGGCGGGGTTAATAAGTCATCTAATGATTTTGCTTGAGTTGATAATAACTCTTGCTGACGGTCTGATACATTGCATTTATGATAGTGCATTGCATGAATCACAGCACCTGATGGCGATGGTACCCATGCACAGCTTGCCCCTGCTTGTGGGTGTTCAATCTTAGTGCGATACATATCCGCCAATTCGTCTGGTTTTGGCCACATACCTTTACCAATTTGTGCCTTACCACGCAAGCCTGTTTGTAAGCCAATCATTACATTACGATTTTCATAGGCATCAAACCATTTTTGACCTTTAATCTCGCCTTTACGCACAAATGGCCCAGCTTCCATTAACGTGTGAATCTCATCACCTGTACGGTCCATAAAGCCTGTGTTAATAAAGATGGTTCGCTCTTTCGCCTGTGCAATACACGCTTTTAAGTTCGCAGATGTACGGCGTTCTTCGTCCATAATCCCCACTTTTAACGATTTTGCAGGTAAACCTAAGGCTTGTTCAACACGAGTAAATAATTCTACCGCAAATGCCACTTCTTCAGGTCCGTGCATTTTTGGTTTTACAATGTACATTGAACCTTGACGAGAATTGCGTAAAGTGTTTTGACCTTTTAAATCAACCATTGATAATAATGGGGTGATTAACGCATCCATCATACCTTCGTAAATTTCTTCACCATCGACTAAAATCGCTGGGTTTGTCATTAAATGTCCAACATTACGCAATAACATTAATGAACGCCCATGCAATGTCGCTTTACTGCCATCTAATGCTGTATATTCACGGTCAGCATTTAAACGACGTGTAATGGTTTTGCCATTTTTCTCAAGGCTTTCTTGTAAATCACCTTTCATTAAACCAAGCCAGTTGCGGTAACCTTCGACTTTCTCTTCTGCATCAACCGCTGCCACAGAATCTTCCAAATCTTGAATTGTCGTTACCGCTGCTTCAAGCGTTACATCTTTAACGCCTGCTTTGTCGGTTTTGCCAATCGGACTGTTTGCATCAATTTCGATAATAACGTGTAAGCCATTATTCTTTAATACAATTTCACTTGGACTTGCTGTTTCACCATTATAACCAACAAGTTGTTCTGCTGATTTTAATGTCGTTGCTTGACCATTGATAACCGCAACTAAGGCATTATTTTCAATACGATATTGCTCAACATCTGCATGAGAACCTTGAGCCAATGGGAAGGTTTCATCTAAGAAATTTTTAGCAAATGCGATAACTTTTTCACCACGCACAGGGTTATAGCCCTTACCTTTTTCTGCTCCGTCCGTTTCTGGAATCACGTCAAAACCATATAAGGCATCGTACAATGAACCCCAACGAGCATTAGCCGCATTTAAACAGTAACGGGCATTACGCACAGGTACAACCAGTTGCGGGCCCGCAAGCGTTGCAATTTCTTCATCTACATTTTCTGTGGTGATTTGAAAATCTTCAACATCTGGTACTAAATAGCCAATTTCAACCAAAAAGGCTTTGTATTTTTCAGCATCAAATGCGTTATTGCGATGCCATTCATCTAATTGTTTTTGGATTTCATCTCGTTTTTGCAATAATGCTTTGTTTTTTGGGCTAAGTTCAACGACAACTTGCTCAAAATTTTTCCAATAGGTTGCACTGTCCAGTCCGCTATTTGGCAATGCTTCATTTTCGATAAAATCGTACAATTCTTTCGCGATGGCAAGTTTGCCTTGTTGAATACGTTCAGTCATGGTTTTGTCCTATCTGTGAACCAAAGGAATGTTTATGTTGTAAGTATAGCAATTTCTTCTCTTTTTTCTAGGAAAATAAATTTACTAAATAGTAAATATTTTACATATTAATTAAATTTATTATTTAATAATTTCAATAAGTTATAACTATTTTAAAATAGTCGTTTTTTAAGGTTAGACTAAAGTTTTAAAAATTGGTATTTTTTTAAACAATACATTTTTATGTTGATGAATAGGTATTTTCGCTTAAATTAAGTGTCAAAATATCTAAATTACTGTACATTTTATAAACTAATTATGCGGTAGATAACATCTTAAAATGACTATCAAATGATAGTCAAAATTTCCAAGTTATCTATACGATAGATAACCTGATGATAAAAAGAATGAACTATTTTATGCAGGACGGGCGTTTCAGCGATATGTAACGCCCCATAATTTTCTAAGCTACCTATGCGGTAGATAACATATAAGCGTTTGGGATAGTTAAAGCTGAACTTTTCTAAGCTACCTATGCGGTAGATAACGCGACCGCGTTTTTTTATCTGTGGATAAAGCTATTTCTAAGCTACCTATGCGGTAGATAACACCCACTCGTTTGTAATATTTGCCACGCTCTTTTTCTAAGCTACCTATGCGGTAGATAACACCCACTCGTTTGTAATATTTGCCACGCTCTTTTTCTAAGCTACCTATGCGGTAGATAACGTGGACTTAACTCCGGAAAAACGGAAAATTTTATTTCTAAGCTACCTATGCGGTAGATAACCAAATGTAAGTACCCTAAAGAGATTAAAGACTTTTCTAAGCTACCTATGCGGTAGATAACAAGTACCAAACGTTAGAGAAATGAAAATTGACTTTTCTAAGCTACCTATGCGGTAGATAACTTTAATTGTAGCTTCTATTCGTATTGACTTTTTTTCTAAGCTACCTATGCGGTAGATAACAATAA
>JBHACK010000022.1:0-13739 GCA_041854545.1 Acinetobacter sp.
ACACCTGCAATCACACCTTGATAAATAGTTTCCAATTCATGCGAGATAATCCCAATATTGGTTGCTTGCACCATATTTGCACCCCCTTTCAAGGTATGCAAATAACGCATTAAATTATTTAATGCTGACGTATTGCTATCATCTTGCGACCATGTATTCAAGTTTTCATCAATGGTAATGAGTAATTCTTCTGCTTCTTCTAAGAAAATATCCAATAAATCAGCATCAAAATCACGATTGGTTAAATCAGAATCTACATCATTACGGTCTTGAGCCATTTGTGCAATTAATGCGGTCAAATCCAATGCTGTTGATTGACTTGGTGTTGCACTTGCAGACGGTTGAACAATTCCTGTATTGTCCACATCTTTACGCAATAAATCAGCTGCCTTGATTTCTTCAGCTTGATGTTGTTGGATAAACTCTTGTAATTGTTGAATCACTTGATTTTGATAAACATTCTTCTCAATGCCTTGACCTGATGCCAAGGTATCGAATAATGTTACCAGTTGATGATGAACATCTGTAAACAAATCTTGGATTTTTGCTTGTTCAACTAAACTAATATCATCTAAAACAACTTGATAGGCTTGAACCAACAAATCACTATAATGTTGAATCGCAATAGTTGAATCTGTATGCGGATATTCTTTTAATGCGTTTGCTTGGGTAATTAAAGTAGATAAATAAACTGGATATTCATCAACTGAACGTTCTTTAAAATCAAATTCAGCATCAAGCAGTAACTCAATACCTAAATCCAATAAAGCAGCAACTAAACCATGTTGAGCAGAAATCGTTTGTTCATGAATATTATGCAGTTGCCATTGTTCCACAAACTCTTCATAATATTTTTGACATTGTTCTGGTTTTTCTGCTTTAAATGCACCTAAATAAAGCTCAACAAAGCTTACATAATCCGTTAATAATGCTTTTTCTTCATCTAACTCTTCATGAGCTAATTTTTGATTCAATTCATCTAAAGACTTTTCAACATATTGACTGACATTGGTAATATGTTCAATACCAACCATTGATGAACTACCACGCAACGTGTGTACTGCACGCACGGTTTTATTGCAATCATCTGTGGTTAAACGGTCTTTTGTTAAAAATTTATGAATTAAGGCTAAATTATCTTGGGATTCTTCTAAGAAAATATCCAACATTTCATTGCCTGTACGGTCAAACAATCTCTCATCAACCACTTGTACAGGCACAATTTCAGGAATAACCGTTGAATGTTCACTCTCTTCAGCTTCTTCCCCATCGTCTTCTAACCCTGTCGGTGCAGATGGTGAATCAACGGTAAGTGCTAATTCTAATAAGTTTGCTAATACAGTTTCTAAAGTTTCTCGATGTTGTAAACGCTGTCCAATCAGCACCAAAGGTCTAAAATCTAATGCGTGCGATTGATTCGCTTTAAATTCTGGTAATAATTTATACAAATAGAAATTCACAACGGTATAAACATACTGTTGAATATCTGCATTTAATTCAAGATTTTTAGAAATGACATTATTTAATAAACTTTCTACTGTCCATGCAAGCTCTCCAGACGCTTTTGCTCCAACCATGCGTCCAGAACCTTTAAGCGTATGGAAATAACGGCGAATCGTTACTAATGCTTCATCGTCCTGATTCATCACCCATTCAGGCACAAGCTCTTTTAACTCTTCAAGAATTTCTTCAATTTCTTCAATGAAAATCTCAAAAATTTCTGCATCTTGTTCTAAATAAGTATCTTCAGGCAACGTAATTGTTTCAGCCAAGCGTTTTAATTGTGCATTCATTGATTCGACTTCTTTTCATTTCCACATTTGAGATTTTACCCTGTGTATGATGATAGTTTAGGCTATCATCATACAATCACACCAAAATAAGTGCCTTATTTTAGTCAGGTAATTTAAAGTCAGTAACAGACTCTCGTAAAGACTCCGCCATATTTGCCAACTCAGAAACCGAACGAGCAGTATCTAAGGTTGCCGCAGTCGTTTGCGATGTAATCTCTTGTACGACGTGCATCGTACTTGAAATATGACCTGCTGAAACTGACTGTAATTTCGCAACTTCTGAAATGTTAGAAATCAACTTCGCCAAGTCCGCAGATACGGTTTGAATTTCATCCAGTGCAACACCTGCGTTTTTCGCCAAGCTCGCACCACGCACAACTTCTGATGTGGTTTGTTCCATCGAACTTACCGCTTCGTTTGTATCCGCCTGAATGGTTTTTACTAAGCTTTCAATCTGTTTCGTTGCTGATGTTGAACGTTCCGCAAGACGTTGTACCTCGTCCGCAACCACGGCGAAACCACGACCTGCTTCACCTGCCATCGACGCTTGAATCGCTGCGTTTAATGCCAAGATGTTGGTTTGGTCTGCAATATCGTTAATCAACGATACGATATTACCAATTTCTTGCGAAGATTCACCCAAACGTTTAATACGTTTTGATGTTTCTTGAATCTGCTCACGAATGTTATCCATCCCCTCAATCGAACGGTTTACAACTTCCGCACCATTTGACGCAATTAATACCGAACGTTCCGCTACCTCTGCTGATTCAGCAGCGTTTGTTGAAACTCGGTCAATCGACATTGCAATTTCATTAATTGCCACAGACGCACCTGCAATCTCTTGAGCCTGATGCTCTGATGCTTCTGCTAATTGGTGCGTAATACGTTGCGTATCTTGAGAGTAACGTGCTACTTCTTGAGATGCTTCATTGATTCGAGATACAAGGTCACGCAAGTGGTCAATCGCAAAGTTAATCGAGTCAGCAATCGCACCTGTAAAATCTTCCGATACCGTTGCATAAGAACGTAAATCACCGTCTGCTAAGTCAGCAATTTCATCAAGTAAACGTAAAATCGCATTTTGGTTACGCTCATACTCTGCTTGAAGTTCAGAAATTCGTTTTTCTTCGTCCATACGCAGTGCTTCAAGACGTTTTTGCTCTTCTTCACGCAGTTGAGCCAAATATGCACCTTCATCACGTCCACTATTGGAAATGACTTGTGTGGTTTTCCAGCCTAGCACTAAAGCCCCAATCAAAATCAGTGCAATCACACCTGTTAATATTTTAACAATAGTAGGGCTACTAAAAACGCCTAGTGCAAGTAAAATCACCAACACAACTGCCAAGCCAACACCACCCATAATCATGGTTAAGAAAGGCTTTGCTTGGTTGCCTCCACCCATCACTTGAGACATTTGCTCTAATTTGTTTTGTGATTTTAGTGCATTAATGCTATCGATCGCATTTCTATCACGCTGTAAACTCATGACAGCTCTTCTCCAAAATACATAGATAAACCTAGTCTATCAATTCACTCTTGAACTGAAGATTGAATCGAGGCATCCATATAGTGTGAATCTTTAACCAAACGACTCAATAAAAAAACCTGCCATTGCTTTTGGTATTGTTTAAAATACCCCGGACAATATGGCTTCAGTTTATCATCTAACTCATTAGATTGTTTAAAAAAACTATTTTTATTGAAATGTTGAATACCTAGGACTTGATCAACCATTAAGCCAATGTAATGATCTTGATAACTGATGCATAAAACTTTTTGTGTTGGTAAAAAAGGACTGCGTTTACCTGTAATAAAGTGCGGTAAATCCGATACTGAAAGTAAACGTCCACGCACGTTTGCTAATCCTCTTACCCATTCTTGAGATTTGGGAACAACAGTATATTTTGGTGGATAAATGACTTCTGCTACTTCACCTAAAGGTGCAACAAAATATTGCCCTAACATTTCAAACGCAATACCTGACCAACGTTGTCCTTCTTGCTTTGCAATATCATGACTACGTTTACTACGTCGAGCTAAACGTAATAATTCAATAAATCCATTCGCTGCCATACCAACGTACCCACTCTATTTGATTATTTTACTGGAAGATGTTGATGGATGACACTCATCAATTGGTGTTCTTCAACGGGCTTTGTTAAATAATCACACGCACCTTGACGTTTTCCCCACACACGGTCTGTTGCTTGGTCTTTTGTACTTACAATAACCACAGGGATATGTTTTGTTTTCGCTCCACGGGTAATTTGACGTGTTGCTTGAAAACCGTTCATACCTGGCATTACGATATCCATTAATACAAAATCTGGAAGTCGTTCTTCAGCCATTTTTACGCCATCTTCCCCATTTGAAGCTTCAATGACTTCATGACCATACCGTGTAAGAATTTCTCGAAAACGGTATGTTTCTGTGGGTGAATCATCAACAATAAGGATACAAGCCATATGTTTTCTCTTTATAGGTTTGTAAGATGTAATAGGTCATCTTATCCATTAATATGATTGCGGATTGCATCAATTAATTCATCTTTACTAAATGGTTTAGTAAGGTATTGATTTGCTCCAACCACACGCCCTTTTGCTTGGTCAAATGAACCATCTTTACTTGATAACATGATGACTGGAATATTGCGATAGTTTTGTGAATTTTTTAATAATGCACAGGTTTGATAGCCATCTAAACGTGGCATCATAATATCAACAAAGATGATGTCAGGTGAGCTTTCTGCGATTTTAGATAATGCCTCAAAGCCATCGATTGCGGTAACGACTTCGCACCCTTCACGTTGTAAAAGGGTTTCAGCTGTACGACGAATCGTTTTTGAATCATCAATAACCATGACTTTGAGATTTTGAAGCATTTCTTCCATTTTGAGAGTCCTACAAAAATAAGTGAGAATGAGTGTAAATTTAGACTTTACATATAGGTATATTTTTACCACATTTTACCTACATTTTTCAATCTATGTTTTGCAACCATCAACTTTTTGGGATTAATATGCTTATTTTGTAAGCAATAAGGCGTGTGTTTTGTGATAGAGTTTACATTTGCTATTCTTTATTCAAAATGTAATCTATTTGTATATATTAATATATTTATTAACAATATATAACAAAAATATAGCTTAATTATTAAACAAACTCGCTTTTTCTCTGTATTTCATCATCTTTTTTCGCTTATTATTGATTTTATTTTCACCATAAATCAGTTAAACTTTGATACACTTTTTTCATCATCTGTATTTTTCTGTTGTTTAACGCGATTTTAATGATATTCAAATCTATCATTCATTGGAAGTAAGAATCATGTTTAGTCCATTTTTTCTTGGTTGGTTACGCACTCGTTTAGTACCATCTTCTGTTATGGTTGCTTGTGTGTGTTTTAGTTCATTCGCTTTCTCTGCTCCTGCTGGAAAATGGTATCGTTATTATGATTCTCGTGGTGTTTCAACAACCAGTAGTAATATCACTCAAGCCCATATTCGTCATGGTTATGAAGTGTTAAATGAGCATATGTATGTGATTCATCGTGTGCCTGCAGGTACGGCAACTTCTGAAGCTGAGTTTCAACGAAAAATGGCAGAAAAGGAAAAACGCCGTGCTGAAATTGAGCGTTTACAGCGGGCGTATGGCTCAAGTTCCCGTGCCATTGCAAAGCGTGATGAAGTGTTAAAAGGACTCAATGCTCAATTAGACTTTCAAAATGCTCAATATCGTAAATTACAGCAAAGTTATCAGGCATTAAAGGCAGAAGCTGATGGCTATCGTGTTAAAGGTTCAGCTGTGCCTGCTCATTTAACAGAGCGTTTAAATAGTAGTTATCGTTCAATGCAAAATATGGCAAATGTGATTCAAAGTACGCAACAAAACAAAACCAAAGTGGAGCAAGAGTTTAATGATGCGATTGCTCGTTTAAAACAGCAAGAAGGTCGTTAAGTTTTTTAACAAGGACGTTTAAGTTTAGATACTTTTATGTGGATTTAACGTATAATACAGGGAAGTGATGTTTTGAATCTTTCATATCGTTGTATATGAATATCTTGTTCAATTATTTTTTTTCTATTTTAGTTTGTGGTGTGTATGCGCGCTAGTCAATTTTTATTTGCCACGTTAAGAGAAACGCCAAATGATGCAGAAGTGATTTCTCATCAGTTGATGCTCCGTGCTGGTATGATTCGTAAGTTAGCCTCTGGTTTATATACATGGTTGCCTTTGGGTGTGCGTGTATTAAATAAAGTGAGTGCGATTGTACATGAAGAAATGCGTCGTTCAGGTGCATTGGAAGTGTTAATGCCTGTTACTCAACCTGCAGGTTTATGGGAAGAATCGCAACGTTATCAACAGTATGGCCCTGAATTATTACGTTTTCAAGACCGCCATGATAATCCTTTTGTGTTGGGGCCGACACATGAAGAAGTGATTACCGATTTAGCTCGTCAAGAGTTAAAGAGTTATAAGCAATTACCGATTAATTTTTATCAAGTTCAAACCAAGTTCCGTGATGAAATTCGTCCACGTTTTGGGGTCATGCGTTCTCGTGAATTTATTATGAAAGATGCCTATTCTTTCCACATTGACCAAGCCTCATTACAAGAAACGTATGATGTGATGTATGAAACCTATAACCGTATTTTTTCACGTTTAGGTTTAAATTTCCGTCCAGTTCAAGCAGATACAGGCTCGATTGGCGGTTCAGCATCACATGAGTTTCACGTTTTAGCGGACAGCGGTGAAGATGATATTGCATTTTCTACCCATTCTGACTATGCAGCTAATGTGGAAATGGCAGAAGCAATTAGTTTAGAAACACGTCCTGCTCCATCACAAGATTTAGCGATTGTTGATACACCAAATGCAAAAACCATTGCCCAAGTCTGTGAATTTTTACAACGAGACCCAAAACACTCCGTAAAAGCATTGTTGGTTCAAGGCGTTGCAACCGAGCAAAATGCCAATCCTGTGATTGCATTATTCTTGCGTGGTGACCACGAGTTAAATGAGATTAAGGCGGAAAAACATCCTTTAATCGCCTCTCCTTTAGCTTTTGCGACAGAAGAGCAATTATCTGAATTAGGTTTAACCGCAGGTTTTGTTGGCCCTCAAGGGTTGGTTGAACGTGGTATTACTGTGATTATTGACCGTGCTGCCTCTGTATTAGCAGATTTTGTAGCAGGGGCAAACCAAGTAGATAAACACGCAACAGGCGTAAACTGGGAGCGTGATGCTCAATATAGTGAAATCTATGATTTACGTAATGTGGTTGAAGGCGACCCATCACCTGATGGTCAAGGTACGTTAAATATTAAACGTGGTATTGAAGTTGGGCATATTTTCCAATTAGGTAAAAAATATTCTGAAGCGTTAAATTGCTCTGTTTTAGGTGAAGATGGAAAACCTTTAATTTTAACTATGGGATGTTATGGTATTGGGGTAACACGTGTTGTTGCTGCTGCCATTGAACAAAATCATGATGATAAAGGTATTATCTTCCCACAAGCGATTGCACCATTTGATATTGCGATTGTTCCAATGAATGCTCATAAATCACCACGCACCATGGAAGTCGCTGAACAACTTTATGCTGAATTACAAGCTAAAGGGTTCGATGTATTGTTAGATGACCGTAATGAACGTCCAGGGGTTAAATTCTCTGATTTAGAATTGACGGGCATTCCACATCGTATCGTGATTGGTGAAAAGGGCTTAGATGCTGGCACGTTTGAATATAAAGCACGCACTGATGTTGAAGCTCAACATTTAACGAAAGATGAGTTATTTTCAAAATTTGCATAAACTCTATTTGCTCAAAACAAAGACCATCTTAATGATGGTCTTTTTTATTGAAAATAAAAGGTTAAGTTAAAGTACAAACTAACATTTTAAACCAAACGCTATTTACCTAATTGTTTTAAAATTTCGGCTAAAATTTCAATGCGTGCAGTATATTTATCATCGGTATTAATCACCTGCCAACGTGCGTGTTTTGGACTGGTATAATGCAACATATCACTACAAGCAGATAAATAATCTTGCCATTTATCTCGGTTCCGCCAATCTTCATCGGTAATTTTAAAGCGTTTATGTGGAATCGATTGCCGTAAATGGAAACGTTTTTCTTGTTCATCTAAACTAATCGCTAACCAAAATTTAATCACAATGGTATTACTTTCGCTTAAATCTCGTTCAAAGCGATTAATCTCTTGGTAAGCACGTTGCCATTCTTCTGCTTTTGCAAACCCTTCGATACGCTCAACCAAGACTCGCCCATACCATGAACGGTCAAAAATTTGAATCTTACGTCCTTTCTGTAACCGTGTCCAAAATCGCCATAAATATGGTCGGCGTAACTCATACTGTTCAGGTGCTGAAATACTATGAATTGTATATTCTCGTGGGTCAAGATGTTTAATGATGCGTTTAATCGCCCCGCCTTTCCCTGATGCGTCCATGCCTTCAAATACAATCACTACATTGCGTTGTTCATTGCGTAACGCATTTGCTACTTTTTTAGTTAAGGATTTAATTTCAGCCTTATATTGTTCTCGCCCTAATGCAGTTTGGCGAATTTTCTCTAAGGCATAATGAATCGGCTGGGCTTGCCAATATTGTACGGAAGATTGATAACGATAAGGCTGTTGTAAACGTTGTAAAATATATTCCGCAAAATGTTGATGACAATGCTGACGTTGTTCACCATCAATCACATACCAATCGTTGGTTAATTGTTTGCGTAATTTTTGCAGGGTGTCATAATGCTTTTTATTTCGCCAATCAATACCATGTAACGGTTCAAATGCTAAATGCTGTGTATCAATTTCATCTAAACGCTTTTGCAAGGTTTTCCATGATAAATCAAACCAAATTTTCACCACATCAATATGATTATTGGCTAAATCCTGCTCAAATTGAGCAATTTTTTTAATATAATCTTTGTATAAACTATGGTCAAATGGCTTACTGGCGTGCATTACCGTGGCAAATAAATCGCTATACCATGCCCCAAACATCACTGTAATTTGTCCAATCGCAGGCAATTCTGGTGTATAACGCAACCAAATGGGTTGATTTGCTTGAATTAATTGTGGCGGTAAGGTTTGCACACGCAAATGTCGTGGGTCAAGCCATTCACGCAACTGTTTCACCGCACGTCCTTTGCCTGCTAATTCAATGCCACTCACCAAAATCAACAGGCTTTTTCCTTGTTGCAAATTTTTATTTTTTAATAATTGATATTGAGCTTCAATTAACTCTAAAGATAAACGCTCTTCATCATACTTCATCATGTTGATTTCCTTAATAATGTAGATAATTTTTATCATAATCCTTCGCCTAGTACTTGTCAATCCTAAAACCATTTTAATGGAAATAAACGATACGCTCTATTTTTTTCTAGAATTTTTAAAAAAACTATTTTAAAATAGAAAATTATTCTAATTTTATTTAGGTTTACACTCATGACAGTTCAAATGAATGTAATGATTTCTGAACAAGAAATTCAAGATAAAGTAAAACAACTTGGGCAACAAATTACACAACATTATGCTCAAAGTGATAAAGATTTAGTCTTGATTGCCCTTTTGCGTGGTTCTGTTTTATTTATGGCAGATTTATGTCGCCAAATTGATAAACCACATGAACTTGATTTTATGACCGTTTCAAGTTACGGAAAAGGAGCAACTGTTTCAAGCCGTGATGTCAAAATTTTAAAAGATTTAGATAGCGAAATTCGTGGCAAAGATGTCTTAATTGTAGAAGATATTATTGATTCTGGTCATACTTTAAGCAAAGTATTAGAAATTTTGCAAACCCGTGAACCAAATTCGATTGAATTATGTACTTTAGTAAGTAAACCTTCTCGCCGTGAAATCCATCTTGATGTTAAATTTTTAGGCTTTGAAGTAGAAGACCGCTTTATTGTAGGCTATGGATTAGACTATGACCAAAAATATCGCCATTTACCATTTATTGGCGAAATTGGTCTTTAATTTCAAACATATAAAAAACCTGAATCAGACGATTCAGGTTTTTTTCATCAAGCGATGATTAGAATTGGTACTGCATATTAAAGTTTACAGATTGTACATCTTTATCGTAGTAACCATATTCCATTTCAACTGCTAAGTTGTCTAACTTTTTAATCGGTTTCATACCTAAAGCAACACCACCTGCAACACTAACTTTATCCTTGTCTCTTTTTGCTTGTATATTATTTGTAACTTGAGTTTCTGTAGTAGTACCATCAGCTGCTGTCGTGGTTACTGTTTCAGTTACTGTTGCACGGTATTGATTTTCATATTTATTTTGAGCAACCCCTAATTTACCTTTTACATACATTGGAACAGTTTGAGTAGGTAAATCAACACGAGCTGTTGCATAAGCACCTAAATGCTGTAATTTTTCTCGTGTTGTTGCATCTGTAATTGAAACAGTTGCACTTGGTTGGCTATTACCAATTGTATTACGTTGAGTACCTGAAGATGCGTATTCTAATTCTACACCATACATTTTGTTAAACTGATAACCAGCCGTTACCCCTGCCATAGATGGGTCAGATAATGTTGCTGCACCACTTACAGAAGTTGCATAATCTTCTAAATCACCACCTGTAACATACTTCCCTGCTTTAATTCCAACATAAGGGCCTGTATTATCTGCATAAGCAGTTACACTTGCTAAACCCGCAACCACAGCAACAAGCATGGTTTTTTGTAAAGTTTTCATAAAATCTCACCTTTCAGCTATTTCATTTGCTAGATTTTTGATTGTTGTCATCATAACAAACATTACCTTTTGATACAAGGGTTTCTTTTTGTATGAAGACTAAACACGAAATGCTTTTTCATGTAAAAAATATCCAACCATTTTTAGCAATCTGTAAAGTTTGTATCACTCCTTACAGATTTTATGATTTTGATTTACTCTCTGTTGATGAATCACTGTTTGCACCTATTTTATTTAATTGTGATTTTAGGATTTCATTACTTAGCTTTAATTGCTCATCAATTAAGCTATTCATATTTGTATAATGCGTATTATCAATAGGTTGACCAAAATATTTAGGTAGCAAATCTTTATAAATTTCGGTTTTCATCTCGTCATTAAAATACGTCATATAGGTTGGTAATGCTTCTAACTCTAAACGATTCTTCTCTGCTAAATCTCGTTTCTTTTGATGATGAATGGCTTGTTTTAAACAAAAGGTTACTCCTGTAATTGCTATAAAAATAATACTGGCTTTCATAATCCAATAATCTATAGAATTATCTTCTAAAAAACACAGATATTGAGGAACCCAACATTTAGTAAAAATAACTCTACTAACAGATGATAAAATCGCACCACCTAATGCAATAAAAATAGACCAATTAATATAAAAATTATATCTTTCTTCATTATTACTTTCTTCTTGCTTATAGATTTCATAGGTTTTTTCATTTTTTAAAATATCATTTAATTTATTATTTTTAATTTCTATTTCTTCAAGAATACCAAGCAAATCATACGTAGATTTTATCTTCATATCATGATATTCTTGCAATGCACCTACAATATAATCTATTTTTTTTGATTTGGATATATGTTCTTTTTCCTCTTTTAATACATCTAAGAAATTATGCATTAAATTCAAAGTTACATAATTATATTCCAAGTTACGAATTCTATTAATAATAGACTTTTCTACATTACGTGCATCAGAATTTATTGTTAATTTTTCTAAAATATCAATAACTTGTTTTTTGAAATCATCAAATTTAACTTTTTGTTCTTCTAAATATTTAATATCTACTTCTGAATAAAGATTTGGATTATTTTCTAAATTTAAGTGTGACTTAACATTACTTTTTAATTTTTCAAAATTCTCATTAGTTAAATATAAAGCAATCCATATTACAACAATTACAATAATTAAAAAATAATACATTATTAAACTCCTATAAAGGTATATTCCATATTTGGAATATACCTTTACTTATTTTAAACCGCTACAAATTTTTCAATTTGTTCACGCACTAATTCTGCTTTATTAGCAAGTACCGTTACTTTTTGTGGTAAGGTTTCAATGTTTTGCGTATGGGCAGGGCGTGGGATTTCAACTTTGCCGACTGCTTCTTCAATCGTTTCTGCAAATTTAGCAGGCAATGCGGTTTCTGCACAAATAATCACTTCATTGTCTTTGCGGACTTCTCGTGCCACTTTTACACCGTCTGCGGTATGTGGGTCTAGCAATTCATTGTCGCTTTCATATACTGCTTTAATGGTTGCAATACGGTCAGCGTGTGTTGATTTTCCTGATGTAAAGCCATATTTTTGTTGTACATCGCCTAAAAGTTCGGCTAAATCAAACCCTTTTCCACTATTAACATCTGCCCAAAGTTGGGTCAATTTTTGGCTATCTTTGCCTACTAATAAGTAGATAAAGCGTTCAAAATTCGATGCTTTGGAAATGTCCATTGATGGACTTGATGTTACATAAGTTTTGTCTGCGGTGCGTGGCGTGTATTTTCCTGTTTGGAAAAAGTCGTTTAATACGTCATTTTCATTGGTTGCCACGATTAAGCGGTCAATTGGTAAGCCCATTTCTCGTGCAATGTGTCCTGCACAAATATTGCCAAAATTGCCTGATGGCACACAGAAACTTACTTTTTGTGAATTGTTTTCCGTGCTTGCAAAGTAGCCTTTAAAATAGTACACGATTTGAGCTAAGATACGTCCCCAGTTAATAGAGTTTACTGTACCTAAGCTATATTTTGCTTTAAATTCAGCATCTTGTTGTAATGCTTTCACGATATCTTGGCAATCGTCAAACATACCTTCAATGGCAATATTATGAATGTTTTTATCCATTAAGCTGTACATTTGAGCTCGTTGGAATTCACTCATTTTGCCATGTGGCGACATCATAAATACTTCGATGTTTTCTTTGCCACGCAATGCGTATTCTGCCGCCGAGCCTGTATCGCCAGACGTTGCTCCAATGATGGTTAAACGTTCATTTTTTTGTTTTAAGGCATATTCAAAGGCATTGCCTAAAAATTGCATAGCAACATCTTTAAAAGCTAAGGTTGGGCCATTAGATAAACCGATAATTTTTAGCCCATCTTTTAAGGTGCGTACAGGGGTGATGTCATCGGTACCAAAGGCATCTTTTGTATATGTGCGGTTGATGATGTCTTGTAAATCGGCTTTTGGAATGTCAGTTACAAACAGTTGCATGATGGCAAATGCAAGTTCTGGGTAGCTTAAGTTACGCCATGCAGTTAAAGTTGCATCATCAATGTGTGGGTAGTGTTCTGGTAACATAAGTCCGCCATCTGGGGCTAAGCCCATCAGTAAGACATCGCTAAATTGCATTGGGGCGGTGTTGCCACGAGTGCTGATATAGTTCATGATATTTTCCAAATGAAAGTATTTTGGATAGTTTAACATGAAATCGCTGGCTTGATAAAACTTATCTTATGCTTTGCTCTTAGATATTGATTTTATTTGTTTTTATTATGGTATGATAAACTCATCTGCAACATCCATGTTGCCTTATTTTCCTTTATTTCTTTTCGTCCGCAATCACTTTAAAGATGGCTTGAATACGGTCTGCTGATGTATTGCCCATCACTTTAAATCCATTTTCAAAAATCAATGCTGGTGTTCCATTAATGTCTAATTTATCGCCTAAAGCAAGGTTACGATTTAGCGGATTAGTACAAGTTTTGCTACTTGGTTTGCGGTTATTTAACATCATATCTTGCCATGCTTGGGCAGGATTTTTCGCACACCAAATAGATTCGCTGACTTGTTTCGCATTTGGTTTAATTGGGAATAAGAAGGTATAAATGGTTACATTATCCATCTTGCTTAAAGTTTGCTCTAAGGCTTTACAATATGGGCAGTAAGGGTCTGAAAACACGGCGACTTTATGTTGTCC
>JBHACK010000023.1:0-5564 GCA_041854545.1 Acinetobacter sp.
GTTAAAAGCGTAATCTCAAAATCAAAGTCAATTTGCGATTCTACAATCACTTTTCCTTGATTCACTCGTCCGCCTTGCATTGCATATTCCCATGCTTTATCCACTTCATCAAAAGAAGTTACACGAGATTGCCCTTTACCAGACGATGACATGACAGGTTTAACAAAATTTGGATAACCAATATCATCACACGCTTGGCGGAAGGTTTCCAACGAATCTGCAAAACGATAAGATGATGTTGGTAAGCCTAATTCTTCTGCAGCAAGACGGCGAATCCCTTCACGATTCATGGTTAAATTTACCGCTTTTGCCGATGGAATGACAGTTGCAGTACCTTGCTGTTCAATATCAAGCAAAACTTCTGTGGCAATCGCTTCAATTTCAGGCACAATTAAATGTGGTTGCACATCTAAAATTAACTGTTTTAATGCAACAGGGTCATTCATCGCAATTACATAGGAAAAATGAGCCACTTGCATTGCAGGAGCGTCCGCATAACGGTCAACAGCATGAACTTCTACCCCTAAACGCTGTAAAGAAATCACTACTTCTTTACCTAATTCCCCTGAACCGAGCAATAGCACTTTAAAGGCAGTCGATTGTAATGGCGTACCAAGAGAAACAGACATAAACTTATCTCCCATCATCACTTACTTTTTAGCTTCAAGTAATAAAAATTCCATTAACGCTTTTTGAGCATGTAAACGGTTTTCTGCTTCGTCCCACACCACAGAACTCTTATGGTCAAGCATATGTTCTGAAATTTCTTCGCCACGATGAGCCGGTAAACAGTGCATAAATAAACAATCAGGGTGAGCCAATTCCATTAATTTTTCATTGACTTGGAATTGAGCAAAGGCTTGTTCACGCAATTTTTGTTCTTCTTCTTGCCCCATACTTGCCCATACATCAGTAACCACTAAATCCGCATTGACCACTGCATCTTCAGGTTGGTTAAATAATTCTACACAATGTGCAAATTCTGATAAAAATGCTTCAGCAGGTTCATAACCGACAGGGGTAGCAATTTTTAACTTAAAGCCCATCATATGAGCCGCTTCGATATAAGAATTACACATATTATTACCATCGCCAATCCAAGCAACGGTTTTCCCTTCGATACTGCCACGATGTTCAATATAGGTTTGTAAATCGGCTAATAATTGACATGGGTGATGGTCATCAGTTAAACCATTGATGACAGGCACTTTTGAATAAGATGCAAAACGCTCAACAATATCATGTCCAAAGGTACGAATCATCACAATATCCAACATACTCGAAATCACACGAGCAGAGTCTTCAATCGGTTCACCACGACCTAATTGTGTATCACGTGGAGACAAGAAAATCGCATCGCCCCCAAATTGACACATACCTGCTTCAAACGAAATACGTGTACGAGTACTCGATTTTTCAAAAATCATGCCCAAAGTATGACCAACAAAAGGTTGATACACTTCACCTGCGTGTTGCATACGTTTTAACTCGCTGGCACGTTGTAAAATTTGTTTTAATTCCGCTTGAGATAAATCACGCAATGTTAAAAAATGTCGTAATGCCATAATAAAACCCTAAAAAATGACGATGGAAAGGAACAGGGCTTGTTAATGGGAACACTAACAAGCCCTAAATAAAAAACTAGATACAATATTTAACACATTTTAGATACTATGTAAATAGCCTTAACTTATGACAATTTTAAGAACCTGTATTCACAACATTACGCTGTAAGATTTGGTTTGACATTAAAGAATTAAAGTTTGCTTTTGCATGAAAAAATGGCTAAATCTTGCTTTTCTGCGTCAAAAACTTAGCCGATAGAATCACTATCAACTTGCATTTTTTCCTTGAAAAGCTGGCGATTTATCTCATTTTTCATTGCAAAAATGTTATGAATACAGGTTCTAAGCGATTTTATGACCTGCCAAGAAACAATCTACACAATACGCAATATAGGCTAGCGGGTCAATTTCAATCTGCGGTTTTACATTTAACAAACCATGCCATAAAGCATGATGTAACGTCCCCCAGAAAAACAAACTCGAAAAAGTCGGATTTGGACAATGAATTACACCTTGTTGATGAGCCGTTTGCAAGACATTAGCGATATGTTGCTGAACTTCCTTATTCCATTTTTGATGTAAATAAGTGGTTAAAGTTGGATTTGGCTTAGATTGATTTAAAATTAAATGAAAAAAAGCAATATGGTCAGGATGTTGCGTTAATAAATAAGTATTATGCAAAATTTGAATCAAATATTCACGCAAATCCTGTTCAGGGCTAAAAGGCAAATACAACCCATTTAAACGTTGCGAAAAATGATAATCACAAATGGCAAACAATAAACCTTCTTTATTGCCAAAATACTTATAAATCGATGCTTTAGAGCCACCTGCCTGTTGCACAATATCATCTAAACACACCTTTTCATAGCCATGCTCTAAAAATAGACGATAGGCAGTCATTAACAAAGCTTGTTGGCGTTCAACGCCCCGTTGAGTATGCGGACGTTTTAACGTAACATCTAAAGGAAAGTGTTCAGACATAAAGATGATAAACCTATTTAATTCACAAAATTAGCAAGATAAAAAAGTAAAATTTAACCTATTTTTATAGCAGGTTAAATGCCAACATACTCTATTGTTATAATATAACATTTTAATAAAAAATGCCATCAAATGATGACATTTTTAAAACACTTGCCTAACAAATTAACGTGTTGGTAAAACGTCTTTTAAGGCTTCGTGCATTTCTAATAACACTTGTTCCGTTGTATCCCAATCAATACAGCCGTCCGTTACAGATTTCCCATATTCAAGTTTTGATAAATCTTGTGGAATATCTTGACGACCACCTTTTAAGTGGCTTTCAACCATTAACCCAACAATCGATTTATTGCCATCTAAAATTTGTTGGGTAATATTGCGTAACACAAGCGGTTGTAAATATGGGTCTTTATTAGAGTTTGCATGGCTTGCATCAATCATAATTTTGGTGCTTACTTTTGCTTTGGCTAACGCATCTTCCGCTTCAGCAACAGAACCAGCGTCATAGTTTGGTTTGCCATTTCCACCACGCAACACAACATGAGCGTATGGATTGCCTTTGGTGCGAATCACCGACACTTGCCCATCATTATTTAAACCTAAGAAACTATGCCCAGATTTCACCGCTTGCATCGCATTGGTCGCAACGGTTAAACCGCCATCTGTCCCATTTTTAAAGCCCACAGGTGAAGATAAACCAGATGACATTTCACGGTGAGTTTGGCTTTCTGTGGTTCTTGCCCCAATCGCAGACCATGAAATTAAATCTTGCAAATATTGTGGTGAATTTGGGTCTAAGGCTTCCGTTGCACAAGGCAAGCCTTTTTCATTTAACTCTAACAACAACTTACGCCCAAGACGTAACCCTTTTTCAATGTCAAAAGAATCATTCATATCAGGGTCATTGATTAAGCCTTTCCAACCTACTGTCGTACGAGGTTTCTCAAAATACACACGCATCACCAAATACAAGGTATCTTGTACTTTTTCACTTAAGGCTTTTAAACGGTCAGCATATTCATGTGCAGCTTTCGGGTCGTGAATTGAACACGGGCCAATCACCACAAATAAACGTTTATCGGTACCATCTAAAATATTGCGTACAGTTTCACGCCCTTTTAAGACGCTTTGATACGCTTCTTCAGTTAAAGGAAACTCAGTTTTTAATTGAGCAGGCGTAATTAAAGGTTGGATATTTTGAATATTCACATCGTCAATGTCTGGTTTAGATACTGGATTAGACGTAGAAGTGGTCATGACTATAAATCCACGATTGAAAAAAATTCCTGCTAATATAACATAAAAATCAATAAACAGGGGATAAAATCTATACAGATGTTTAGCGAAAAAATTGCTAAGGTTTAAGAACCTGTTCACAATTAATTATGCGTTCATATTTTTGTAGAATATTTCATTCAAAATCATTGCTTTTTTGTCAAAAATGGCTAAATCTTGCTTTTCTTCGTCAAAAACTTGCTTGATAGAATGACTATCAACCTGCATTTTTTCCTTGAAAAGCTGGCGATTTAGCTCATTTTTGCCTAAAAAAATTAATCGTGAACAGGTTCTAACGAATTTTGAACAAAAGAACAAAGTTATCATTCTATAAGTCTTTGGAAATGACTACTTTTTAATGGGTCGATTGAACCAAACAATTAAGCCTAATAACACAGGACTTGCCAGTACCCACCAAATCACAAGAGCAATGCTAAAACCATAAACCCCAGCTAAACACAGCATACTTAAGCCACATAAAACAAAACAGCCATATTTCAAATGGATACGATACGGCACCCACCGTTGCCAACGAATATGCTGTTGCATAAATTTTAATTGTTTTTCACTACTTAAATACAAACCAAAAAATGCCAATAACATCAACAATAATGAGAATATACTTAAAAAAATATTTAACATCAATTATCTCCATGTTGTTGTACAGATTTATCTTGATGAGTGAATTTTAAAATTGGTTGAATATATTTAATCATCAAGAATGCAAAAATAGCCAAGAAAATAAAAAAGATATCAATTCTAAAAAATAACCAATAATCCGACCAAGATTGAATATATTGTTGCTGAACCAAATAAATCACATCAATCAATGGAAATAAAGCAGATAAAATTGCCAATAAAATTAATTGTGATGTCCATAATTTAAATTTTGGTGTTAATAAAGACACAACAAAACTAAATAACCATACCCATAAAAAACTATCAATAAAAGGAAAACCAAAAAAATCATCTACTTTTAACACATACATGGTAGAATCTAAACGAACAGCGTAAAAACTGACCACAATCGCTAAAGGCAAACCGACAAAAGTCGCAAGATTAAAACGGTCAATAAAAAAATGACTTAAGGAATCATTTTGCGATTTTTCTTGTAATTGCCGTTTAATTCGCCATAATAACACCCCAGATGCAATCATGATACAGCCCAAAAGCCCTGAAATAAAAAAGGCTAATTTTAACCACGATTCCGCAAAAGTCGCCATGTGTAACGCATAAATTCCGCCATTGACCTGAGCAAGTGGGCTAGTATTACGGCTATTTTCCAATAATTCACCAGTTACGGCATTAAATTCCAAACGAGCTGGCATTAAACTTATAGAGCGGTCATGGAGCTGTTCAAAACGAATCACCGCTTGCGATGTATTAGGAGCAATCACTGCCACACGAGAAATTGGTTCATTTGCCCAATGCTGTTGTGTTTGCTGTAAAAAATAATCAATACTTCGCATTTCAGCAGGTTCAGTTGATTTCATCACTAAACTTGGCGTTTGTTTAATTTCTTTAAAATAATCATTAAATGATGTTGGATATAATTGCTGAATCCCTTGCGGAAAATAAACATAAAATAATAATGCTAAGCCTGTAAATGCCATAGTTAAAAAGAAGGGGAGAGCAATTACTGCGGTAATATTATGCACATCTAACCATGAGCGTTGCGATTTAAACCATCTTAAAGTAAAAAAATCTGAAAATATTCTTTTATGCGTAATAATACCTGAA
>JBHACK010000024.1:0-11180 GCA_041854545.1 Acinetobacter sp.
CATTGTTTTTATTTGGCGTCAAAAACAACTGTCTAAAAAACAAGAACACCCTGATTAGGGCGTTTGTGCTTACATCTCCACCTGAGAAGCACTGCTTCGCAAGAAAGATTATAGGTGGAGAATTACGCACGATAAGTTAAAATCCATACGCCAACTCAACTTGATTTAATTCATTGATTTAGAAAAATCATTAACTTTGCGTAGGTTGGGTTGAAGTATGAAACCCAACAAATCTATGATTTAAAAAATAAATTAATGGGTTAAAATGTTGGGTTTCGCTATTGCTCAACTCCAACCTACAACATGATTTGAAATTAAAATTGGAATAAATATGATATTTTAAATTGAACTCACGTTACTATAATAAACCCACTCAACTCCAAACTTGCTACAAAATGTAAGGTGCGTATTACACACCGTTTTAAATCAAAGCTATTTAATCATGCGTAACACGCACCTGATGTTAAAAACTAATCTTGTAGTAATTTTTAAGTTTTTTAGGTATATAAAGAACTTATATGAACCATGGTCTGTTTTGTACGAAATAGCTTACACAGTTTTCTGCTTTTTCCCACTATTTTCCTATCTGTAACTTTGCCATAATAGGCACATGGCAACGGAGCTAGGACAGCAAAATAGGACTGGAGCCATAAAGGTGAAACACTACATTGTAGTGAATCAACAGGAAACTCGGACGTTACAAACAGGATAAAGAGCCACGCAATCAGGACGAACATTTGTGTGGCTTTTTGCTTTACAGAATACGGAAATTATCGCACAATGAACCATATTTTTTGTTTGGTCAATATCATGTTTAAAATTTACGGTATTAAAAATTGCTCTTCAATGAAAAAAGCCTTTGATGCTTTAACTTCTGCCAATCTTCCTTATGAATTTCATGATTATAAAAAACTTGGAATTGATGCTGACACGTTAAGTCTTTGGCTCAAGGAATTAGGGGCAGATATGATTGTCAATAAAAAAGGGACAACATGGCGAAAGCTATCAGCAGAAGAGCAACAATACGCTTTAAGTAGTGAATCTGCGTTAATTGAAACTTTAATGACACATACCAGTTTAATCAAACGTCCCATTTTACGCACAACCAATGGTTGGCTCGTTGGCTTTGATGAGCAACAGTATCAACAATTATCTACACCATAAAAAAATGCTCGCTTAAGCGAGCATTTTTATCACTACATTTGATTTAGATTTTAGAACGGTAAATCATCATCTAAATCATTTGTTGATTCTGCTTTATCCGCAGTATTGGCAAAATTATTGGCTGGTGCAGGGTTTTGCGGTGCTGTTGGAGCTTGGTAGCCTGCTGTATTGCCATAATTTGCTTGTTGTTGTGGGAAACCGCCTGTATTACCATACGCTGGAGCTTGGTTGTTAAATCCTTGGTTAAACCCTTGATTACCATAAGGTGCTGAATATTGGTTATTTTGTGGGAAACCGCCAGCTTGTGGGTTAAAGCGTGGTTGTGCAAAACTGTTATCATAACCGCCATCATGTTGTGGTTGGCGAGAGTCTAACATTTGCATATTATCGCCACGAATTTCGGTTGTGTAACGCTCTTGTCCGTTTTGGTCTGTCCATTGACGTGTGCGTAATGAACCTTCAATATAGACTTTTGAGCCTTTGCGTAAATATTGTTGTGCGATTTCGCCTAAACGGTTGCTCAATACAATGCGGTGCCATTCCGTTTGTTCACGGCGTTCACCGGTCATTTTATCTGTCCATGATTCACTGGTTGCGATTGAAAATGTGGTAATTGAACCACCATTTGGAAATGTTTTTGTTTCTGGGTCGCGACCTAAAGTTCCAACTAAAATAACTTTATTTATACCACGCATCTTAACTATCCTTAAGAGATTGTTTTCTATACACAAACTCTTCTATAACTCTACTCTAAAAATGAATACATCTGTTCAATATATACATCTAAATCATTTACTCTACAAACACATTGTGAAAATATGCCTATAAATGTTGTCATACTATCAACTCATGCCCTACTTGACAAGATTTTTACTCTATATTTGTTCAAATTTTAACATCTTGTGCAAGTAAGGTCGATAATTGTTGTTTTCCGATTTCATCTATCATTTTACGTTCAACTTTTAAGTAAACAACAGGTTGATTTGGTACAAACATGACTTCTTCTACACCCGTAATGGCGAGCAAGGATTCACTTAATTGTTGTGGCTCAACCGTATGTTGTAATCGCACCACGATGGTTGATAAATAACGTGGCTGATTTAAACCCAACATGACGGCTAACCACACCACACTAATGACCAATAAACAGCCCCAACCAAGCATTGGTTGATTTAAAGCAAGTAATTGACCGCCCAAAATACCGCCACAAAATCCGCCTAAAAATTGGCTACTGGCATTGATGCCCATTGCCGTTGCTTTAGATTGAATCGGTGCAGACTTAGACAGCCACGATGGTAATAAGGCTTCCATCACATTAAACGCAATAAAAAATAAGCCGAGTGCTAAAAATAACACGATTTGACTTTGCACGCCCATCATCAACAAGGCAAAACTAAAGCCAATTAAAGCAACTGCTGAAATTAAAATTTCTCGCATTTTGCGGTATTTTTCCGCCAGAATAATGCTTGGAAAGGCAAAAATTAAACTAACTAACAATAAAGGAAAATAGACCCAACCATGTTGTGCTAACGGTAAATCCGCATAACGAATTAATTGTGATGGGATATAGACAAACATTGATGCTAAAACTAAATGTAAGCAAAAAATCGCCAAATGTAAGCGATTTAAATCAGGCATTGCCAATAATTGTTTAAATTGCGTTCGATAATCTTGTTTGATAGGAGAATGATAACGTTGTACATTTGGCACCATGAACAACATCAACATGGCAACACAGCCCATCACGCTGGTCAGCCAAAACAGTCCTGTAATGCCGATTTGACTGGTAATCCACGGGCTAATGGCAAATGCCACAACAAAGGATAGACCAATGCTCATGCCCATCATTGCCATTGCTTTACTGCGTTGCTCTTCTCGAGTAACATCGGCTAATAATGCCATGACTACTGCCGACACCGCCCCTGCCCCTGCGACAATTCGCCCAATAATCACGCCATAAATACTGTCTGATAATCCTGCAATCGCTCCGCCCAATGCAAACAGGGCTAAACCAAAAATAATTAAAGGTTTACGGCTAAAACGGTCTGACCATACACTAAAGGGAATTTGAAAAATTGCTTGACTTAATCCATAGACGCCCATTGCCAAGCCAATTAAAAAAGGCGTTGCTGATTGATATTGCTGACCTGCAACAGCAAATACAGGAATAATCATAAATAAGCCCAGCATACGCAAGGCAAAAATACTACTAAGAGCAACAGTTGAACGGCGTTCTAGGGAATTCATAGAGCAAAAGGCAGTTGTAACTAGGATTGAATCTCATTCACAATTTTAAGTCATGCGTCCGATTAAAGCTAGCATTTATTTTAGTTTAAGACTTGGTTTAAGGCTTGGGGCAATACCTGCCCCAAAGATAGACATTCAACCATTAGGCTTGTTTTGCTAATTGCAAGCAACGCTGAATATTTTGAGTCATTTTTTTCCAGCCTTCCACAAAACTTTTTTCGCCTTGCATACTTTCATCAATCGTTTGGAAGATGACTGGCTGTAAATGTTGATACTGTTTTGCCGTTACATGACCTTCTGCCAATAAACACATGGTCTTTTGTGGGCGATTATCTTTTAGATATTTTAATTGTGTTAAAGTTGGATTTGCATGATTATCCGTCATTGCTCCTGCAAATTTTAAATTTAACACTCGCTCTAAATATTGATAAGCATCATGATAAACCCAATACGGTTGAGCCGTGCCTTGACGTTGTGTTGCTTGAGCTGTTTGATACATTTCAGTTGCAAATTTTTGTGCATTTTCCCAATATTTTGCTTTATGTTCTGGTTGTTGTTGCCCACGCAATACCGCAATAAAAAAGCCAATACGCACCGCATGATTTGGTTCTAACCACACATGAGAATCCACAGTTTTGGCTAATGCTACCCCTTTAGCATTTCGTTGTGGCAAACGGTTAATAATACCTGCATCTAAAATCGAAATCGCATTTTTTTGATTTGCTAACAATGTTGCTAATGGGGCTTCGTGTTCCTTGCCAAGCCACAGCACTAAAGATGCGTCTTGTAATGCCTTACGTTGAGCAGGTGTTAGTTGAATGTCATGTCCTGTTTGTTGTGCCAATAACAATTCAGGTTTTTCGACCCCTTGCGTAATTTCTTGTGCAATCAGATATAAAGGATAGGTTGAAACCAATAATGGTTTTGCCCACGCATGGGTGAGCATCATCAACATTAACCCACTGAATATCAATGCAAAATTAAAAATCTTTTTCATTTCTATCATCAAAATGGAATAGGTTTAGTTTAAAATAGGTTATAGTGTAACATAATTGTATCAAAAACAAAAAATCATCTGGTTTCATGTTAAAATTACGCCAAGATAAAACATTCAATATTCATAAATCAAATTGAACTAAACATGATGGTGTTATGAATGTTTTTTATCTTTTTTTTGTGATAAAAAAAACAATGATTTTGATTTTTGGAGTCCTTATGTTTACATGTTGCCATGACTCACATGACCATCATTCTACTGTTCATCATGTCCATCATACCGATGATGTCAATGCTCGTTTGCAAGAAGCGGAGCGTTTTTGTTTGGAAACTGGGGCAAAATTAACGCCTTTACGCAAGGAAGTTTTACAGTTGATTTTGACAGCTCAAAAACCGATGGGGGCGTATGATTTATTAGCAAAAATGAAACATCATACTGACCGCCCTGCTGCACCGCCAACTGTTTATCGTAGTTTAGATTTTTTGCTTGAACAGGGATTAATTCATCGTTTAAGTTCGATTAATGCGTTTATTCCGTGTTGTCATCCACGAGAAGGTCATCAAGCGGCATTTTTGATTTGTAGTCAATGTCATAGTGTCAAGGAAGCCCCTGCATTGGGTGTGTTACACGCCTTGCAAGAAGTAACCGATGGCGACCATTTTAAAGTGCAACATAGCATTATTGAATTGTCTGGATTATGTCAGTCGTGTCAGAATTAACACCGCTTTTAAGTTTGCACCAAGTCAATGTCGTGCTTGACCATCGGCAAATTTTGCAAGACATTGATTTTGAGTTATTTGCTCAAGAGATTGTAACGATTATTGGCCCTAATGGTGCAGGAAAATCGACCTTGATTAAGGTGTTATTGTCGATTATTAAACCCACATCAGGGCAGGTAACGTATCATGTTAAGGATTTGCGTTTAGCCTATGTGCCACAGAAGTTTAATCCTTCGCCAACTTTGCCGTTGCGTGTACAAGATTTATTAAATTTAGAGTATTGTGAAAAGGAATTTAAACAGCAAGTGATTGATGAAACAGGGATTCAAAATTTATTAACCGCCAATGTCCATCAATTATCAGGCGGTGAGCGTCAGCGTGTGTTGTTGGCTCGGGCGTTGTTACGCCGTCCGCAAGTGTTGGTACTCGATGAACCCATGCAAGGCTTAGACATTCAATCTGAAGTTGAGTTATATGAATATGTGCGAACTTTGCCTGAACGTTTTGCTTGTAGCGTGGTGATTATTTCGCATGATTTGCAATGGGTGATGCAAGGAACGCAACGGGTGATTTGTTTAAATCGGCATATTTGTTGCTCGGGGTCGCCTGAACATATTCAACATCACCCTGAATATCAAGCGATTTTTGGGCAATCTCGTGCGTTTTATCAACATCATCATACCCATTGCCAACATCATGATACGGCAACGCCGTGTCAAAATCCGCATCATGTGCATACCCCCCATTTACATGGTCAGCAGGATAGCCTTGGGGCGTTGTCTTCTGCTCAATTTCGTCCGCTTTCTTCGTCATCTAAGGAACCGCCTGTATGTTAGAGTGGTTATCATTATTGCTCCCTGCGTGGGTCATGGGCAGTCTGTTGGTGTTTTTAACCGCTCCTTTGGGCTGTTTGATGTTGTGGCGAAAGATGTCTTTTTTTGCTGATACTATGGCTCACGGCACGTTATTAGGCGTGGCATTGGCTGGGGTGCTGGCGTTACCATTTTGGGCAGGGGTGCTTTCGGTTGCCCTTGCTTTAGTGGTGATTTTGTGGTTTTTGCATGACCAGCGTTTGCCTAATGATGCGTTATTGGCATTTTGTTCGGCAAGTTTGTTGTGTTTGGGCTTGTTGTGTATTCAACAAGTACCGAGTTTACGTCCTGAATTGTTGAGTTATTTATTTGGTGATTTGCTCACCGTTGCATGGCAAGATTTGCCGTTTTTTATTGTGGTGATTGTGGGGGCTGTCGCAACTTTAGCATGGTCATGGAAAGCTCAATTATTTTCTGCGATTGCCCCTGATATTGCTCAAAGTGAAGGGGTGAAAATTCATTGGCAACGTTTAATTTTTATGTTGCTATTGGCATTATTTACCGTTTTGGCGTTGCGTGCAGTTGGCTCATTGTTGATGGGGGCATTGTTGGTGATTCCTGCTCTCTCCGCTCGTTTATTGGCACATTCGCCAACACAAATGGTGATTTGGGCGTTTGTCATTGCTCAACTGTCGATTGCAGTAGGGTTATGGGGTAGTGCGTTGTTAGATTTAGCAACGGGTTTAAGCATTGTCTTAGTGATGTCCCTTTGTTTTGCTGTGATTTTTTGTGTACAAAAATTAAAACGCCTTGTACAATAATCTTTCTTGATGATTCTTCAATACGGTGTTGTATGACTGCTCAATCTGTGATTCTACCTTTGCCTTCGGCACACGCTCGTTTTATTGTATTACGTTTAAATCAACTCAATATAGATGAGTTAAAACAACAATTAAACGCATTAATCGACACTCGAAACCGTTTAATTGGACAACATCGTGATGCAGAATTAAAACTTGCCATTGCCTTTGGCAAGTCGCTTTGGCAACAGCTTTACCCTGTCAGCATTCCCCAATTTTATGAATTAAATGCTATTCAAGATGGTGCATTTGCTATGCCGTCTGTCCCTGCAGATGTGTTTATTCATATTGCATCAGCTCGTGCCGATTTATGCTTTGCATTAAGCCAAGCTTTTTTTAATGGTATTCGTGAAAAATTGGACGTCTTAGACGAGCGAGTATGTTTCCGTTATTTAGATAGCCGTGATTTAACAGGCTTTATTGATGGCACAGAAAATCCACAGTTTAGCGATGACCGTGCAGAATCCGCATTATTAGGTGAAGATGCAGGCGAATTTGCGGACGGTAGTTTTGTATTTGCCCAACGTTATGTACATGATTTAGCCAAATGGCAACGCTTAAAAGTTGATGCTCAAGAAAAAGTCATTGGACGTACAAAACTTGAATCGATTGAACTCGATGATGATGTAAAACCTGAAAATGCTCATATCCGCCGTGCGATTGTCGAAGATGATAAAGGCGAAGAATTAGAAATCTTACGTCATAGCTTACCCTATGGTGATGGACAAGGCGACCAAGGCTTATTTTTTGTGGCATATACCAAAGATTTAAGCATTCTTGACCGTATGTTACAGCAAATGTTTGGCAATACAGGTGATAATATCCATGACCGTTTATTACACTTTACTACAGCGGTCGATGGAGCATATTATTTTGCACCATCAGAAGAATTATTAGAAAAAGTGTTAAATTAATAGCACTTGTAAAATTAAGTCTGTAAGTGTTGTTCAATTTGGGCAACACTTTTTTTAAGAGATAAACATGACTCCAGCGTGTAAACTATTAAAATCAAAAAAAATTCCCTATACACTACATGAATATCAGCATGATAGCCAACAGCAAAATTTTGGTTTAGAAGCCGTTGAAAAATTAGGACTTTCTGCCAATGAAGTGTTTAAAACCTTGTTGGTAAGTGATGGTAAACAATGTTATGTTGTTGTGTTACCTGTTGCCTATCAACTCAATTTAAAGAAAACTGCAACGGCTTTTGGTTGTAAAAAAGTGGCGATGGCAGATGTTAAAGATGCTGAACGGATTACAGGTTATTTAGTGGGCGGAATCAGTCCATTAGGTCAGAAAAAACGCTTGCCAACGGTGCTTGCTCAACAAGCGGAAACCTTACCCAAAATGTATATTAGTGGCGGAAAACGTGGCTTAGATATTGGCATTGTGCCACAAGATTTAGCCAATGTGTTGGGAGCAAAGTTTGTTGATGTGGTGGATGATTAAATAGATGTTTAAGATGACTGCTTAAAAATCGTTTGTTTAGGATTGATACAGTCATTTAAATTAATGATGTTTTTATTTTAGAAGGAATCAATATGATTGATGTAGCATTATTAACCCAATTTGTATGGGAAAACTTGCAAATGGCTGGTAGCGACATCTCGCTAGTCGTGTGGGACAAGATTAAAAACGCTGTTGGCAATACTACTTTTGATAAAATGCAACAATATGTTACTAATCAACAAGCAGATGAGTTTAAACAGCAACTAGAAAACATTTTAGACAGCAATCAACCATTGGCTGAACAATTAGAACAACTACGCCAAACGACCAATAATCAGGTTACAGTTAATGTGAGTAATGTTAGCAATATTACCAATGCACATGGTGATATTAATATCGGTGTGGTCAAATTATAAAAGGTATTCAATATGTCTGAATTGAATATCAATAATGTCAGCAATATTTCTACCACCAATGGCGATGTTAAAATTGGTGTGATAGAAAATAATTTGTATCATTCTGTAGATTGGCAAAAAATGCAAACACAGTATGACAAGCTACTACAACGCATTCAAAAATATCCTGATGAAGAAGAGTTTAAAACAGAATTAGATGATTTAATCAAACAAATGGACGATTTTAAACGTGATGTATTGAAATTAGCAGAAGAATTCCAACGTATTTCTATTGATACTGAACGCTTAAAACAAGCGTATGACTATTTTGAAAAAGGTGAATTTCGTGAAGCACGAGCCATATTAGATACCAATAAAATGGGAGATGAGCAAGACCAATTATTGCAACTTAAACAAACTTTTAGCAGTAAATTAGACACCATTAATGAGCAATTAGCACATAATGCAACCGAATTTTTAATTGCAGCACGATTGACAGCAATTGATTACGATTTAAAAGAAGCACGTATTCCTAAAAGCTGTGAATACTTTGAACGAGCTTTACAAGCCAATCGTTCCCCAGAGTATTTATTTGAATATGCAAAATTTTTACAAGATAACAATCAATTTCAAGACGCTGAACGATACTACCGTGAAGTATTGGCAATTTATGAGCCATTAGCCAAGCAACAGCCCAATGTGTATTTACCCTATGTGGCAATCACACAAAATAATTTAGGTATGGTGTTAAGTAAAGACCCACAGCAGCGACAACTGGCGCAGCAGTATTATAAACAAGCCCTAGTCATTCGCCAGCAATTAGCCGAGCAACAACCCAATGTGTATTTACCCGATGTGGCAAAAACACAAAATAATTTGGCTAACCTATTAAGTAAAGACTCTCAGCAGCGACAACTGGCGCAGCAGTATTATGAACAAGCCCTAGCCATTCGCCAGCAATTCGCCGAGCAACAGCCCAATGTGTATTTACCCGATGTGGCACAAACACAAAATAATTTGGCTTTATTGTTAAGTAAAGACCCACAGCAGCGACAACTGGCGCAGCAGTATTATAAACAAGCCCTAGACACTTACCAGCAATTAGCCGAGCAACAGCCCAATGTACCCAATGTGGCAATGACACAAAATAATTTGGCTATCTTGTTAAGCAAAGACCCACAGCAGCGACAACTGGCGCAGCAGTATTTTGAACAAGCCCTAGATACTTACCAGCAATTAGCCAAGCAACAGCCTAATGTGTATTTACCCGATGTGGCAATCACACAAAATAATTTGGCTTTGTTGTTAAGTAATGACCCACAGCAGCAACAACTGGCGCAGCAGTATTTTGAACAAGCCCTAGCCATTCGCCAGCAATTAGCCAAACAACAGCCCAATATGTATTTACCCAATGTGGCACAAACACAAAATAATTTGGCTTTGTTGTTAAGTAATGACCCACAGCAGCAACAACTGGCGCAGCAGTATTATGAACAAGCCCTAGACACTTACCAGCAATTCGCCGAGCAACAGCCCAATGTGTATTTACCTAATGTGGCAATCACACAAAATAATTTGGCTAACCTATTAAAGAAAGACCCACAGCAGCGACAACTGGTGCAGCAGTATTATGAACAAGCCCTAGCTACTTACCTGCAATTAGCCGAGCAACAGTCCGATGTATATTTACCCGATGTGGCAAACACACAAAATAATTTGGCTGTTTTATTAAGTGCTGACCCAGAGCAGAGACAACAAGCACAGCAGCATTATGACAATGCTTTAATAACACGGCGTCATTTGGTAGAGAATTATGGCAATCCATATAGACAGGATTTAGTACAAACTTTATTGGCATATGGTTATGCCTATTTGCAATGGGAAGAACCTAGCCAAGCTTTGCCTTTATTACAAGAAGCAGCAGAACAACTACAGCCTTTATTGGCAATTTCACCTGAAATTTATGGTGAGTTGGATACTTTTATTCAGATTTTATTGCAAGAAAGTATAGTTGGGAGCAACGTTTGTTGATGTGGTGGATGATTAAACTATTTTTCAAGTAATGCTAATTCTTGGCACGCTTCTTGGTCTTTTTGCTGACAGGCTTGATTAAACCATTCTTTTGCACGTTTTAGGTTTTGTCGTACGCCATGTCCGCCTTCTTTAAATATCATACCGAGCATAAATTGAGCATTCACATCGCCCTGTTTTGCTGATTTTTCAAACCATTGTTGGGCTTTTTGGTAATCTTGAGCCACGCCTTGCCCATCATAATATGCTCCGCCCAAACGTGTTTGAGCAGGGGCAAAGCCTTGTTTTGCAGACTGTTGCCATAAATATATGGCAAACATTAAATCAGCAGATTTGTTGGGGATTTCGCCTTTTTCATACATTACCCCTAAATTATATTGAGCATTTGGGTGTCCTGCGTCTGCTAATTGTTTAAAGTGGCTATAGGCTAAATTTAAATCTTGTTTTGTGCCAATCCCTTGATAATAAAAAATGCCAACTTTGGCTTGAGCATCAGGCAAACCTGC
>JBHACK010000025.1:0-6776 GCA_041854545.1 Acinetobacter sp.
AAGCTACCTATGCGGTAGATAACAAAATTAGTATTCGGTTTTGGCGTATCTGGAACTTTCTAAGCTACCTATGCGGTAGATAACTTGGCAGAATGTTATAAGGATTATCCATTGCATTTCTAAGCTACCTATGCGGTAGATAACCATATCAGCCCAATGGTGATGCACCTTGGAACTTTCTAAGCTACCTATGCGGTAGATAACAGTGGTATCGCCAAGGTATCTGCCCACAATGCTTTCTAAGCTACCTATGCGGTAGATAACCTAGATGTTCTTTTTAAGTCGGCTTAGATAGTTTTCTAAGCTACCTATGCGGTAGATAACGCGACAAGCTAGGCATAGGGAATTGATTAGACTTTCTAAGCTACCTATGCGGTAGATAACGAAGAGAAATTAGTTGGAATTGAGAAAAAAAATTTTCTAAGCTACCTATGCGGTAGATAACAGTAATTTTAAACGAAAAAAATAAGAAATAACAGCCTATTATGATAGATTTTTGTAAAATACCCAATCAAAAAATAGACAGTTATAACTTCTTGATTTAACTAAGCTTTTATAGAACGCAAAAAATAAAGGGTAAATTTCATTTTTTACACCTATGGTCATCCACATAGGCAGGATATTCCCTAATCTACCATGACATTGCTAAGCTTACAATCCCAACGCCACTTTAATTGGTTTATAACTACGCCGATGTTCAGCCAACACACCAAATTGCTCAATGGCAGACAAATGAGCCTTCGTTGGATAGCCATTATGTTGAGCAAAACCATATTCAGGATACAATTTATCCAAGGCTTTCATTTGATGGTCTCGTGTTACTTTTGCCAAAATACTGGCAGCACTAATTTCAGCATGTAGGGCATCACCGCCAACAACAGCTTCACTTTCAATCATCATGGTTTTAGGCACTTTATTGCCATCAATCAATACTTTATTTGGTACAATCGCTAAACCATCAACCGCACGTTGCATTGCCAATAAGGTTGCATTTAAAATATTAAGTTCATCAATTTCATCATGTGTAGCTTCAGCAATTGACCAAGCCAATGCTTTTTGCTGAATTTCCACAAATAATTGTTCTCGTTTTTTTTCAGATAATTTTTTAGAATCATTCAACCCTTGAATGGGATTATTTGGGTCTAAAATCACCGCTGCCGCCACAACTGAACCAATCAAAGGCCCACGTCCAGCTTCATCAACACCTGCAATCAACATCATTTTACCTAACACAATCTAAAATCAGCATTTTAACAAATATTTTCCAAGCCTGTAAAAAAACTTGTTAAAATAGCGTCATTTTAATTTTATCATAGGCACATGACATGATTGGCTCGTTAATGCTCGACATTGCTGGTACAACCTTAACAGCGGAAGATATTGAACTCTTACAAGCGCCACAAGTAGGTGGATTGATTTTATTTTCTCGAAATATTGAATCACCACAACAAGTGCGTGAATTGACCAATCATATTCGTCAAGTACGACCTGAAATGCTGATTGCAGTTGACCAAGAAGGCGGACGTGTACAGCGTTTACGCCAAGGATTTTCTCGTTTACCTGCAATGGGGCGTTTAGGTGAATTATATGTACAACAACCTGAACAGGCGATACAACTTGCGGAACAATGTGGCTGGTTGATGGCAATGGAAGTATTAGCTGTTGGCATTGACTTTAGTTTTGCACCCGTTTTAGATATTGATGATATTAGTGATGTGATTGGCGACCGTGCCTTTGCAAAAAATATCAAGGATATTATTATCTTAGCTAATGCCTTTATGCAAGGAATGAAACGTGCAGGCATGGCAACCACAGGTAAGCATTTTCCGGGGCATGGTTCAGTTAAAGCGGATTCTCATATTGCTGCGGCGATTGACCCACGTTCTTATGATGAAATTTATCAACACGATATGCAAAGTTTTATTCAACTGATGCCACAATTAGATGCGTTAATGCCAGCCCATGTGATTTATCCAAATGTAGATGAGCATCCTGCTGGTTTTTCTCGTTTTTGGATTCAAGATGTATTACGCCAACGTTTAGGCTTTAATGGCGTTTTATTTTCTGATGATTTGAGTATGCAAGCGGCGTGTGTGGCAGGCGGTGCAGATGCACGTATTTTATCAGCATTAAATGCAGGGTGTGATATGGGCTTAGTGTGTAATGACCGTGAGTCTGCGTGTTTAGCTTTATCTGCATTAACCGATTATCCATTGCCAAATCAAGCACGTTTGGAAAAAATGCGTGGCAAAATTCCATCATTAACTATTCATCAAACCTTAGCCTTAGGTGATGATTGGCAACGTACTCAAGCAAAAATTAATGAATTTGTACAAGGTTAAAGGGGATTTATGATGAAAAAACAGTTGGTTGCAATGGCTTTAGCAGTTGCCAGTATTCCTGCATGGGCAGATGTGAAAATCTCTGCACCTGAACATATCACGGTTATGGCGATTGATGGTCAAGATGTAAAACGTGGCTTTTTAAAGGCTCAAAAAAGTGAGTATAAAGTCGATGCAGGGCAACACGTTTTCCATGTTCGTTATGAGCAATTTTTTGACCATGTAAATAGTGATGAACATGATATTATCAAGTCGAATACAGTGATGATTGAAACACCTGCGTTAGTCGATGGTGAGCAATATCAATTAAAATTAACGCAACCTATTCAAGATATTGATTCTGCTCGTGAGTTTGCTCGTAATCCAAGTATTGGTTTGTATAATCAGCAAGGGCAACTTGTTGCTCAACATCAAGCGGTTCAAAGTCAATCTTCTTTTGTAGGGGGATTATTTACTCGCAGTTATGATTTTACAAAAAGCAAAACGCCTACCGTTGCTCCTTCTACATCAACAGTAACGCAACCAGCTACGTCTTCGGTTAAGCCTGTTTCTGCTCCATCGCAAAAAGGGCAAGCGTTGATTCAGTTGTGGCAGTCATCTTCTTCTACTGACCGTGAAGCGTTTTTGATTTGGTTAAATCAGCAATCTCGTTAATGTTTTGTACAAAATCAGATATAAAAAAATCCCTAATAAAATTTGGTTATTAGGGATAAATTTTTATTAAAGTAATATTAATATGAAAGGTAAAGCACACAATCCAATTTGTAAAAGAATAAACCAATAAATCTTATAACAATCTTTCAATTTCCATTGATGTGGTTTAAGCCAAATAGACAAACCAATATGAAGAACGACAGCAAATAGCCCATATCCCCAAAAAGAACTATCTTGGCTAATTTTTAATGTATCATCAAAAGGCGTTAAATCTTCAGTATAGAAATGTTCTAAATTTATTCTAAAAAATAAGATAGCACTATAAGTGGAATATAAAATATAAACACCCAAAAATAGTAATCCATAGAATATAATAATAGTGTGTAATATTCTTGAAAGATTAAAAAGATTATTCATTGTAGCTTACCAACAAAAAAATACATAAATGTTAAGTTAATAACAAAACACAAAATGAATATTAAGAAAACTTTTAAATAACCAAATATTGCTAATTTAATACTTTCAATTAATAATTCATTTGCTTTATCAAATTTACTTTTAACTCTTCTCATACATATAACTTAGATGATTTAAAACTAAACAATTCTAAAACACAAAGTACCTATCTGACAACACCTATAAGACTACAAAATAACCAACAAAAATAAAATAAAGCAAAAATGTAAGCCATTTTTAACACCATCTTGGATAATTTAAAACTCCAAAGCTTTTGTATATAGAAATAATACGATTTACCTTGAATTATAAGTAGCTAACTAACATTGTCATGCAGGTAATTTGTGTGTTAAGATACCTATATTACTTGATAGGAGAATACAATGCCTTTCATCAATAACGATATACCTTTAACACCTGTGGAAACATCTCATGTTGTTTTACAAGATAAGATAATCAATGATGGTTATTCTTTAGCAATTGATGTAGAGCGTTTACGCCCTTATGTAGAGAGTGAAACAATTACACCGCCTAAAGAGATTGCTGAACAAGGTGGAAAAGCCTTATTACAATGGTTATTACAAAAAGGACAGGAACTCAAAAATGTTTAGCGTTTCCTATTCTAGTAAATTCTTAATGGAATTAGGAAATTACCCTTTAAACTATCAGCAAGCAATCGTAAAGTTTGCTGATACGTTTACTAAGCATGGTTTTGATTTTAGCCAATACAAAGGTAAAATTAAGCCATCTTTATATATGATTGATAAATTACACCCAAACTATGACTACGCATTTAAGAATAGGTTATGGCATTATCATCTTGGATTACCTGAGTATAAATTAAGTAAATATGGAATGTATCATGTATCTGATGTGATTTTACATTTTAGTAAGATTTCCAATACAGAAATTAAGATATTAACCATTACTGACCATTTTAAAGTAACTGGTGAATTTTGGTTACCTAGTGAAGAATATTTAGTTTGAGATTAAGATGAATCAACAAAACCAAGAGAAAGAAAAAGAAATCGTTTATATAGAACGAGAGAGAATTGTGTATGTTGTTAAAGAAGAATCAGAGTTAAGTAAGACTGTTGATAGTACTATTAAGGGTACAGCCAGTATTACTGTAAATCTGTACTATATTATCTTATTATTTTTATCAACTATTATTTTAATTACCATTAGTTTTGGGTTACTTCATCTTTTATTTATAGATGCCAACGATTCACCTATTTGGGGTTGGTATATTAAATATTTTACAGGAAAAGAATTTTTTCAAGTTATTTAAATCAGACCATTATACAATGGTCTGATTTATATTTAATTAACGATAAACACTTGTATTCAATTTATTATCTCCTACTTTAATAAAGAATATCAATCTTTTAAAATAAACTCCACAGCCTGTTGAATATGTAACAATGTAGTATCAAATACAGGAATATCCACATCATTTTGAGCAATTAACAAGCCAATTTCTGTACAGCCCAAAATTACGCCTTCTGCTCCTTGTTGTTTCAGTTGTTGGATTGCTTGCAAATAATAGGCTTTTGACGTTGGCAGGCATTGCCCGACACATAACTCTTCAAAAATAATGCGATGTAATTCTTGTTGTGTGTCGATGTCTGGTGTGATGGCTTGAATACCGTGTTCTGCTAAACCTTGTTTGTAAAAGGCTTGTTGCATTACAAATTGCGTTCCAAGCAATGCAACGGTTTTGACCTGTTGTGTTAAAATGGCTTGAGCCGTTGCATCTACAATATGTAAAAAGGGAACAGAAATTGCCTGTTGAATTTCAGGTGCATTTTTGTGCATAGTATTGGTTGCCAGTAGGATAGCATCAGCACCACACGTTTGTAACTTTTGGGCAATATTGGCTAATTTTTTTCCTGATGTTTGCCAATCGTGTTGTTTTTGGTAATTGACAATTTCTTCAAATTCAACGCTATAGAGAATCATTGGTGCTGTATAATTCGCTCCTTTTGCTTGATTCACTAAGCGGTTAATTTCTGTATAATACACGGCGGTACTAGCAGGCGACATTCCGCCAATAATTCCTAAGGTCTTCATCTTACCTTCTCTCCATCATTAGAACCTGTTCATGATTAATTTTTTTAGGCAAAAATGAGATAAATCGCCAGCTTTTCAAGAAAAAACGCAGGTTAATCGTGATTCTATCAAGCAAGTTTTTGACGCAGAAAAGCAAGATTTAGCCATTTTTGACAAAAAAGCAATGATGTTTAATGCCATATTCGACAAAAATATGAAAGCGTAATTCATTGTAAACAGGTTCTTATATTTAGTCAAACATGGTTTTATGGTAGTATAACCTATCTTTGTTCGTTATCTTTACATCATCATGTATTTTTTTCAACACACGATTGAGCAACTCAAATTATCGAAATTAAAACAAGGGGAACGCCGTTGGATTGGCAATATTCAAGGCTCGTTAGGCAGTTTATTTTTCCGTGAACTTGCTCAAACATCGCCTTTATTGTTGATTGTGGCAAATAATAATGCTCATTTAAAACAATTAGAAGATGAATTACGTTTTTATGGTGAACAGCCTTTGGTTTTCCCTGATTGGGAAACGTTGCCGTATGACCGTTTATCTCCCCATCAAGAGATTATTTCTGAACGTTTGAATGTGTTGATGAATTTGCCTAAACGTGGCATTGTGTTGATTTCTGCCAGTACTTTGGTTCAGCGAGTGTGTCCTGCATCGTGGTTATTGGGTCAGCATTTTAATTTAAAGCAAGGACAAACCTTTCACGTTGAGCAAATGCGTGAACAGTTAATACAATCGGGCTATCATGCGGTTGATACGGTGTATGAGCATGGTGAATTTGCGATTCGTGGCAATTTAATGGATATTTTTGCGTCAGGGCAAGCCTACCCTGTACGCATTGATTTATTTGATGATGAGATTGAGAGTTTGCGTTTTTTTGACCCTGAAACGCAACGAACCACACAAAAACTAGAAGAATTTGTGATTTTACCTGCAAAAGAGTTTCCTTTAATTGAAGGTCGTAGCCAATTCCGTGAGCGTTATGCAGAATTTTTTCCAACATCTAATGCTAAACGGCATAGTATTTATCAAGATGTGATGGACGGTATCGCCAGTCAAGGCATTGAATATTATTTGCCTTTGTTTTTTAGTGCAGATGAATTTCAACAGAGTTGTTTTTTAGATTATCTACCTGAACAAAGCCTGATTATCACACCAACACCTTTAGAACAGGAAATTGACCATTATTGGACAGAAATTCAACGCCGTTATGATGACCGTTGTCATGATGTTGCTTTTCCAATTTTACCGCC
>JBHACK010000026.1:0-25341 GCA_041854545.1 Acinetobacter sp.
AACTCCACCGACACCGGCAGAGCCAACTCCACCGACACCGGCAGAGCCAACTCCACCGACACCGGCAGAGCCAACTCCACCGACACCGGCGGAACCAACTCCAACAACTCCATCAGATTCTTCAGAAGATGATTCAGAAGGTTTTGGTGATCAAGTTGGATAAATATATAAACATTTCTATATCTGATGATGAATATAATCAAGAAGATAGTGTGTTTAATTAATATTTAATCTCTACTATAAAACAGCTGCCAATGCAAATTGGCAGTTGTTTTTTTATGATGAAGTTAATAAAAAGAAACCATCATGATTTGTTATCATGATGATGAAAAAGTGAAATAGAACACACAAAATAGGTTTATAATATCAAGACTTAATTTGATTAATTGTAATTCAAAACAGAAATTAATTATCTCCTAACAGTACATTGAGCTGATTTTATGAGTAAACATCGCAAACATTCTCGTTTTCATCGTACAGCATTAGCTTCGTTGATTTCTTTAACTATAGGAACAGAAGCGTATGCAAGTTTTGTTCGTGATGATATTGATTATCAATATTTCCGTGATTTTGCTGAAAATAAAGGTCAATTTACCGTTGGGGCGAGTAATATCGAGATTTTTGATAAGAATGGTAACTCGGTTGGGGTCATGCTCAAAGACTTACCCATGCCTGATTTTAGTTCGGTCAGCACCAATGGCATTGCAACCTTAATTTCACCACAATATATCACCAGCGTACAACATAACTCTGGTTATAGTACGATTCATTTTGGTGGTTCAACGCTGAATCCTGATGCCCATCATTTTACTTATAAGTTGGCAAATCGGAATAACTATCCTTGGCAAAAGGAGACTATGCAACAGCATGAAGATTATCATGTACCACGATTGCATAAATTAGTTACAGAAGTTGCTCCGATTGACTATATTAAAGAAGGTATCCGAGCAAATACCTATAATGATAGAGAACGTTATCCTTTATTTTTGCGTTTAGGGTCTGGCGGTCAAGTGGTGCGTGATGCTCAAGGTAATGATACTTCGCTGGCAGGGGCATATCAGTTTTTGACAGGTGGTAATACCATGACCACAGTCAATCGTTTTCTACATTATTTAGAAGCGGAAGAAAAAGATAAGATTTCCGCAGTACAAACCAACGCTTTTGGCCCAATGACCATGGTCACCAATGCAGGGGATAGTGGTTCGCCTGTATTTGTTTATGATACCAAACAACAAAAATGGATTACGATTGCGGTTTTGCGTGGGGGAAATAAAACAAATTGGAATATCTTTATTTTACAAAAACAAGAGTGGATAGACCCTAAACAACAAGAAGGGATTGGGGCAAATATTACCAATACCGTTGCGAATGGCACATTTACATGGACAAGTGATAATGTAAATCGCAGTACTTTGACCAATCCTAATGATGTCAATGCACCATTGACCATTGCTTTAGCTGACCCAAGTTTGCCTTATAGTCAAACACCGCCAAGTTATCCAGCCTTAGACCATGGAAAAACGCTGATTTTTAATGGTGAAGACAGCAAACTGCATCTTGCCAACAATATCGACCAAGGAGCAGGGGCATTGTATTTTAATAACAATGCAACGGTTACAAGTGAAACGGCAAATACCACATGGTTGGGTGCAGGGGTATCGGTTGCTGAAGGAAAAAATGTGGTGTGGCAGGTACACAATCCTGATGGCGACCGATTATCTAAAATTGGTGCAGGTACATTGGAAGTAAAAGGAATAGGTAAAAATTTAGGTAGTATCAGCGTGGGTGATGGTACGGTCATTTTGGCTCAACAAGCAGATGCAGATGGCAATAAACAAGCCTTTTCTGAAGTGGGGATTGTGAGTGGTCGTGCAACGGTTGTATTAAATGATGCCGAGCAAGTCAATCCTGATAAGATTTATTTTGGCTACCGTGGCGGACGTTTAGATGTCAATGGCAATGATATTGCCTTTTCCTATATTCAAAATATGGATGAAGGGGCTCAACTGGTCAATCATCATACGACAGCGACATCTGAAATTCGTATAGGCTCTCGCCGTCCAACCTTTGATTATACAAAAATTGCATGGGTGTATGGCAAACCTGTGATGGAACGCATTTTCAATTATAAACAAGATGGTAAAACCTATTATGTGGCATTAAAAGAAGGCGGTTTAGCATCTAATCCATTCCCAACAGGCGGTGAAAGTAATGATAATTGGCTGTATTTGGCAACCGATGATGTTCAGGCAGCCGCCCAAGCCTTTGTTAATAAAGAAAATGCAAAACAATCGCCTTATACCGCATTTAATGGTTTTTTAGGGGAAGATGACCCTACACGTGTCAATGGTGCATTAAATATTACTTATGACCCTGCTAATACGGTGGCTCGTTCCGCAGATGATATTGTTTGGGAAACCACAGGCAAAACAGGTAAAGGCATTTATCAACATACAGTTGATGGGGTAACGTATTATTACCGTTTAAATGTTCGGGGCAATGCAACTGCAAGTTATCCAACAGGCGAGAGCAGTGATGCAAATTGGATTAGTTTGGGCAGTAATCGTACCCAAGCCATTCAAACTTATTTAAATCAAGAACAAGTAACGGATGCGTTCCATCATCAACAGGTTGCGGATAATGGCATTTTTATGCTGTCAGGCGGAAGTAATTTAAATGGTACATTGGCGGTACAATCAGGCACTATGCTCCTTTCAGGCAGACCTGTTCCCCATGCTTATGATTATCTAAATAAAAAAGATGTCATTGTTGATGATGAATGGATAAATCGTAATTATGTGGCTCAACAATTTACCGTTGCCGATAACGCAACTTTATTGATTGGACGTAATGTCGCAAATGTCCAAGGCAATATTACACTTGGAAATAACAGTACAGCCCATTTAGGTTTTGTGCGTGGTGAAACCCCAGAGTGTATTCGTTCCGACCATACAGGCAATGTAAGCTGTACGCTGAATGCTCAATTAAGCGAAGAAGTCTATACCAGTTTGCCAACAACTCAAATTGTTGCCAATACAACTATTGGTGAACATAGCACTTTAATGCTTGGAAAAAGTGAGCTTTTTGGGCAGATGATGGCAGGAAATACCAGTAATGTTACACTCAAAGCAAACAGTACATGGCACGCAACAGGACACAGCCAACTGCCATCTTTAAATTTACAAGATAATGCGGTTTTAAATCTAACCAATAATAGCCAGCTAACAACACAATTACAAAGCAATCAAGCACAAAGTCGTTTAGATTTACAGGCTCAAAGCCGTTTGATATTACTGGGAAATAGCCAAGTAGGAACCGTTCATCTCAATGATGGCTCACGCATTACACTCAATCAAGGGTTTGATAATAAAACAGCAAATCAATTTAATACCTTAACCATCAATAGCAACTTAACAGGTTCAGGACAATTTGATTATTTGACTGATTTAGAACATAACCGTGGCGACCAAGTGATTGTTAATGGTATTGCTACAGGGAATCATATTTTAGCTGTACGCAATACAGGTAGCGAACCAGGCAATGAATCCTTAACTTTAATGAAACTTAATCATGCGGAACAAGAAAATCATCAAGTGAGTGCAACACTGACCGATGGCTTAGGCAATGCTCATGTTGATTTAGGTGCATATCGTTATGAATTAATTAAAAATAATCAAGGTTTTGTCCTGCATAATCAGTTGCGTGAAATTTGGCAAAAAGGAACAGGTGTAACCGCTCCTGCATTGCCAATCGGTGAATTACCACCGCTCGTTACCGCCAAAGGTGATAGCGTTAAAGCCGACCCACTACCAGTTGGTGAACTACCACCGCTCGTTACCGCCAAAGGTGATAGCGTAAAAGCCGAACCATTACCAGTAGGTGAGTTACCACCACTCGTTACCGCCAAAGGCGATAGCGTTAAAGCCGACCCACTACCAGTAGGTGAATTACCACCACTCGTTACTGCCAAAGGTGATAGCGTAAAAGCAGAGCCATTACCAGTAGGTGAATTGCCACCACTTGTTACTGCCAAAGGCGATAGCGTAAAAGCAGAGCCACTACCAGTAGGTGAGTTACCGCCACTCGTTACTGCTAAAGGCGATAGTGTAAAAGCCGAGCCATTGCCAATCGGTGAATTGCCACCACTTGTTACTGCCAAAGGCGATAGTGTTAAAGCAGAACCACTACCAATCGGTGAATTACCACCACTAGAAACTGCAAAAGGAACAGGTGTAACCGCTCCTGCATTACCAATCGGTGAGTTACCGCCACTCGTTACCGCTAAAGGCGATAGCGTTAAAGCCGAACCATTACCAGTAGGTGAGTTACCACCACTCGTTACTGCCAAAGGCGATAGCGTTAAAGCAGAGCCATTACCAGTAGGTGAGTTACCGCCACTCGTTACAGCTAAAGGTGATAGTGTAAAAGCAGACCCATTACCAATCGGTGAATTACCACCACTCGTTACTGCTAAGGGCGATAGCGTAAAAGCCGAACCGTTACCAGTCGGTGAATTACCACCACTCGTTACAGCCAAAGGCGATAGCGTAAAAGCAGACCCACTACCAGTCGGTGAATTACCACCACTCGTTACAGCAAAAGGCGATAGCATAAAAGCCGAGCCATTACCAGTAGGTGAATTACCGCCACTCGTTACTGCTAAAGGTGATAGTGTTAAAGCAGAGCCATTACCAGTCGGTGAGTTACCGCCACTCGTTACAGCAAAAGGTGAGAGCATAACTGCTGAACCTTTACCAGCATTTGATGGTTATGTGTATAAAGTATTAAGCGAATCGACATCATTACCGACTGCTACCTTGCCACAGTCTTATTATATTAGCCGTTATACCAATACAGCCTTATCTGATATTTCATCGGAAGCACATCATGCTTTACGCATAGGACATGGATTAAATCATCGATTAGCAGGAGATGAATTAACTGGTATTTGGGCAACTGCTGACCAGTATCGTTCGACACATCAATCTGATTTATATCGAGAATATCAAAAAGATGAAACAATTAGCCGAATTGGCACAGGGGTCGAACTTGAAACCCATCAAGGGACGCTTACAGTTGGCGGAGCTTGGACGCATAGTGCCGTTCAAAATCAGTATGATGATGGGATTGAAGATAAAGCCGATGTAAATATGATGTCGTTATATAGTAAATTTAACTTTGAAAATGATGCTTTTGTAACCGTTGATGTGGGGTATGGTCAGTCAAACCATCGTATTACATCAGACGGTGAAAAAACAACATTTGACCGTGAGCTTGCTAGTGCAGGGGTCAGTGTAGGCAAAACCTTAGGTAATCGAGTGATTAACATTCGCCCGACGGTGGGTGTACGTTATGATTATTTGGCAGATACAGCGTATCAACTGAATCATGCCAATGTAAATATTGAAGATAACCATGTGGTGAGTTATCATGCAGGACTGGAGCTTGAAAAAGAGATTCCATTAAATAATGGTTTAACCATAACGCCATCGGTAAGTAGCCGTTATGTTGATGCGACTCAACACAATCAAACGCACGTCCAGATTAATGGACATCAATTTAACCAAGAATATGGACGTTATCACGAACATGAATTAGGTTTGAGTGTAGGTAATTCAGCATGGACAGCCAGCATTAGAGCAAATTATGCGGAAGGAAACGAAATGGAACGCCAAACATCCGCAGGGGTTGCATTGAATTATCGATGGTAAAAAATATAGGCGGTTTTGAACTGCCTATTTTTTTGGACAGGTGAAATAAAATAATACAAAAATGGATTTGTTGAAATCACTATTTTAAGCGATAATAGAGTGTTAATGCCTATTCTCTATTTTTATTTTTTCATTTAGCGATTATTATGAGCCATATTTCCGTATTGTTACATGAAACTGTTGATGCTGTATTGGCAGGACGCAATACGGGTATTTTTGTCGATGCAACCTTTGGACGTGGCGGACATACACGCCAACTCTTATCGCAACTTGATGCAAATGCAAAAGTTTTTGCCTTTGATAAAGACCCTGATGCGATTGCGATTGCCCAACAATTACAACAACACGATGCCCGTTTTCATATTATTCACGCCAGTTTTGCAGAACTTGTACCACAACTACAGGCATTAGGGATTGAACAGGTTGATGGCATTATGGCGGATTTGGGCGTATCTTCCCCACAACTTGACCAAGCAGAACGTGGTTTTAGCTTTATGCACGATGGGGCATTGGATATGCGAATGGATAATTCACAGGGATTGACGGCACGAGCATGGTTACAACAGATTGATGAAACCGAATTGGCAGATATTATTTTTAAATATGGTGAAGAGCGATATAGTCGCCGTATTGCCAAAGCGATTAAACAAACAGGCGACATTGAAACCACATTACAACTCGCAGAAATTGTAAAAACCGCTCACCCAAAGTGGGAAAAACATAAACACCCTGCAACACGCACGTTCCAAGCGATTCGTATCGCCATTAACCATGAATTAGACGATGTTGAACAGTTTTTACCACAAGCTGTGTCTCTGTTAAAACCTTATGGACGTTTAGCCGTCATCAGTTTCCATTCATTAGAAGACCGCTTAATTAAACAATTTATTCAAACAGAATCGAGCTTACCTGAAGATACAGGTTGGGGAATGCCGATGACACAGGTCGATACACGCCGTCTTAAAAAAATAGACCGAATCAAAGCTAGTGAACACGAAGTAAAACAAAATCCACGTTCACGCAGTGCATGGTTACGAGTTGCGGAGCGTTTAGCATGAAAAAGTTTTTTAAATTTTTGACACGCAAAGCAGACGTGGCAAATGCTGAACCTGTGGCACAAGACCATACAACAGAACCACAGCAACCGCCTATAGAAAACGAAACCGCACCAAAAAGCAATAAAAAAACACGCAAAAAACGTCCATATAGTGCCAGCAGTAAAGAAATTGCCAATGCTCGACCGCAAGGCAAGACATCTTCAACATCAGAAGAAGACACATCTGCTGAATCTGCATGGAAAAATCGTAAAAAACCAAAAAAAGAAACACCAAAGAAACAGCTTAAACTGCCTGTTTCACCGCTACAATTATTGACCAGCTCCATTTTTATTTATAGTGTGATGGTGCTTGTTTTAGTGGTGCAATCGTTGATTGTGGTGCAACAAAGTTTTTCCTATCGTGCAGAATATCAACAACTGAACCAATTAAAAGACAAAGAACGTAAGCTCAATACAGAATGGGGCAGAATGCTCATTGAAAAACAAACCTTTGGTTCAAGTGCTCAAATTGCTACACGAGCCACAATGGAAATGGGAATGTTTTCACCAAGCCGAAACCAACGTGTTGCCCTAACACTTCCTGAAAAAGCACCGAGTCAATAATATGTTTAAAAAAATCATAGAAGATGCAAAACAAAAAATTTTAGCAGTCGGTAAAAAAAATACCAAAGGGTTTACGCCTGTTCGCTCATTTACCCTAGAAAAATGGCGTTTTGCGGTGCTTTGGATAGTTGTGTTTTTATTATTCTGCGTGGTTGCAGGGCGAGCATACTATGTACAAATTTATGGGCAAGACTTCTTTAGAGATAAAGCTCATGACCAAATTATTGGTACAGAACGTACAGTCCCTATGCGTGGTATGTTACTTGACCGTAATGGTGTGCCATTAGCCATTAGCTCACCCGTTATGACCGTGTTTATTGACCCAAAATTCTACTATGACCAGAAAAAAATCTATGATGATGCCATGGCAGTATTAAGCCGTGAACCAAATAACAAAAAGGCATTGCGTACCAAACGTTCATTTAGCAATAAAACCTTAGATTTAGATAAATTAGGTGAAATTCTTGGCGTAAATATGCAAGAATTATCACCAAAACTCTATGAAATGGCACAGAAAAAAGGACGTTATTATGTGCTAAAAAAAGAAGTATCACCGCAAGATGTGGAAAAAATCCGTTCAATGCGATTTGTTGGCATTAGCAGTGAAATTCACTATAAACGCTACTACCCACAAGCACAACCAAACTCGCAAATCATTGGCATGACCAGTGAAACAGGAGAAGGGATTGAAGGCTTAGAAAAACAATATAATGACCGATTGGTAGGTCAGGGAGCAGAGCAACGCATCTTACGAGATAGAGATGGAAATCGTTTAAAAATCCAACAGGTGATTCGTGAAGAAAAAGCAGGGGAAAACATTACCTTAAGTTTAGACTCACGACTACAGTATGTGATGTATCAAGAGTTGATGCGTGCAGGGATTGAAAATAGAGCCCGTTATGCCAGTGCGATTGCGGTAGATGTGCGGACAGGTGAAATTTTAGCCATGAATACATGGCCTTCGTACAATCCAAATGATAAAGAAAGCCGTGGTTTGGTCAATGAAAAGCGTAACCGTGGAGCGGTTGACCAATTTGAGCCGGGGTCGGTGATGAAACCATTTAGCGTTGCGATGGGCTTATCTACACGCAAATATACGCCAAACACCTTGATTGATACATCACCAGGAACGTTGGTACTCGGGGACAGCACGATTCGTGATGCACATGATTATGGTCGTATTTCATTGACCAATATTATTGTAAAATCGTCAAATATTGGGGTAGCGAAAATTGCCTTATCTGAGCCACTCACTCGATTACCACGATTCTATTTAAAATTGGGCTTTGGTGAAAAAACATCGCTAAATTTAATTGGTGAACGTTCAGGCTTGATTCGTCCAAGAAGTGATTGGAATAGAGCAACGGTTGGGACAATGTCTTATGGTTATGGTTTAGATGTAACCATGTTGCAGTTGGTACAAGCCTATGCTATGTTAGGAAATAAAGGAAAAAGAGTTCCATTAAGCCTTGAAAAAGTTCAACGTTTACCAGAAGGTGAGCAAATTCTTGATGCCAATATTGCCAATCAAGTGGTATTAATGATGGAAAAAGCAACACGAGAAGGTGGTACAGGGGTATTAGCGAATATTCCGGGTTATCGTGTGGCAGGGAAAACCGGTACAGCTCGCCGTTTGCGTGATGATGGTAAAGGCTATGCCAAAGATAAATATCGTGCTTTATTCGCAGGGGTTGCTCCAGCCAGTAATCCACGCGTTGCCTTAGTGGTGTTAGTCGATGACCCGAAAGGGGATAAATATTATGGTAGTGTGGTTTCTGCTCCAAGCTTTGCCCATATTATGCAAGAAACCTTACGTTTAATGAATGTTCCACTAGATAAACCTTTAGATGCACCTAAACCAAAACTTCCAGAAGAGAAAAAGAAAACATGATGACATTTGAGCAACTATACCCAACGGCAAATACAACAACTTGGGCTACACAACCATTTCAAGGCTTTTGTTTAGATAGCCGTAACGTTCAAGCAGGACAAATTTTTGTGGCATTACGCAGTGCCACGCAAAGCAATTTAGATGTGGTGATGGGCTATATTGAAAAGGCACTCAATGCAGGGGCGATTGGGGTCATCACAGAAATTGAGCAAATTCATCATGATAAAGTACTGTATATTGCGGATTTGCGTGCATTATTAGGCAGTTTTCAACAACGCTATTTACAAGCTCAACAGGCTCAAACCTTAGCTCGTGTAGTTGCTGTTACAGGGACAAATGGTAAAACCACGATTTCTCGGTTAATTGCAGAATTATTAACCTTATTGCAACAGCCAACAGCGGTGATGGGAACAACAGGCAATGGCATTTTGCCGAATTTACAGCCTTCAACGCATACCACTTTAGATGCGATTCAATTACAAACATCGTATTATCAATATAGCCAAGCAGGAGCAAAATTTTTGGCATTGGAAGCCAGTTCGCACGGTTTAGACCAACATCGTTTAACTGGTTTACCGATTGAAGTGGCGAGTTTTAGTAATTTAAGCCGAGACCATTTGGATTATCATGGTGATTTACAGCATTATGCTCAAGCCAAAGCACAATTATTTGCCTTTCCATTATTAAAATATGCCATTATCAATCAAGATGATGAGTATGCTGATGTGATGATGGCGGAAGCGAAACGCAATTCATCTTGTCAAATTTTGACTTATTCGATGTTGCTTGATGAGATGAATCATCGTCCAACATCTGCACCAAAGGCGGATTATTGGATTAGTGATGTAATGTATAGTTTGCAAGGGGCAAGTTTTACTTTATATACGCCATCAGGTGAGCATTTTCATGTACAAAGCCCATTATTAGGCAAGTTTAATGTGGCAAATGTGTTGGCATCTATCATTAGCGTTGAAAAATTAGGCTTTGCATTACAGGATATTATCCCGCTTGTTCCACAGCTAAAAGGGGCATCAGGACGTATGCAAACCATCAGTCATCAAGAGCGATTATTTATTGTCGATTATGCACATACGCCTGATGCGTTACAGCAAGTTTTAACCAGTTTGCGTCATCATGTTACAGGGAAATTATGGGCGGTGTTTGGGTGTGGGGGCGACCGAGACCGTGGCAAACGTCCATTGATGACCCAAGCAGGTGTTGATTATGCAGATACCTTAATTTTAACGACTGATAATCCACGCACCGAATCGGTTGAGCAAATCATGGCAGATATGGTGCAAGGGGTACAATTTAAAGCAACACCACAACAGATTTTAGACCGCCGTGAAGCGATTAAATATGCAGTAAAACACGCCCAAGCAGGGGATATTGTGGTGATTGCAGGTAAAGGACATGAAAATTATCAAGAGATTGATGGGGTTCGCCATTGGTTCGATGATGTGGTCGAAGTGCAATCAGCGATTGAGCAATTAGGCTGTGATTTACCGAATACTTATGCAGTATAAGTTATTTTCTATTTGAATTATTTTGATTTTTTCGTGCTTTTGTATCCAACAAAAGCACAGTTCCAAAGTGTACAAGCCGTTCAATATATATTGAAAAGACATGATGTTCAATAGATGTCTAGGTTTGTGTGTGAGTAGAGTATTTGGTTTGGAATAGTGGTTGATGAACCATCTATTCGTGATTCTTTTTTAGTTTGAGTTTTTTATGCATACGTCCACGACTAGCACCGCACGCCTTGACCCTTGGTCATGTGCCGATTTACAGCGTGCCACGCAGGGAGTTTGGTTGAATGATGTTCAGCCTGACCATGCGATTTTACGAATTCTCACCGACTCACGTCAGGCAAAAACTGGTGATGCGTTTTTAGCCTTAAAAGGTGAACGATTTGATGCCCATGAGTTTATTTCTGCGGTTGCCCAGCAAGGGGCGAGTTGTGCCATTGTCGAACGTGCCATAGAAGGGCTTGATTTACCGCAACTTTTAGTTAAAGATTGTCGTTTAGCATTAGGACAATTAGGGGCGTATCGCCGTGAACAATGCCAAAATTTACAAGTTGTGGCATTAACAGGCAGTAGTGGTAAAACCACAACCAAAGAAATGCTTGGCAGTATTTTTGCTCGTTTAGGTGAAACTTTAATCACTCGTGGTAATTTAAATAATGACTTGGGAGTTCCCATGATGTTATTAGAATTACGTCAAGACCATCGTTTTGCGGTGTTGGAATTAGGAGCAAATCATCAAGGTGAGATTGATTATACTGCAAATTTAGTTAAGCCTGATGTGGCAGGAGTGATTAATATTGGCACGGCTCACATGGGCGAGTTTGGCGGTCGTGAAGGAATTTGTCGTGCAAAATCAGAAATTTATGCTCATATTGCCCCACAAGGAACAGCGATTATTCCACAACGAGATGATTTTGCGAATGATTTAGCCAATGTGGCTCAAAATGTAAAACAGCAATTACGTTTTGGACAAGGCGGTGATATTTTTGCGGAAAATATTGTATTGTCTGCTCAATCTTCTCAATTTGATTTAGTTACGCCAAAAGGTACGATTAACATTCAATTACCGTTTGCAGGTGTGCATAATGTGTACAATGCGGAAGCGGCTGCCAGTTTTGCATTTGCTTTAGGGATTTCATTACAAGATATTCAACAAGGATTAGCTCAAGCTCAAGGGGCGAAAGGTCGTTTAAATTTTATTAAAAAACATCATTTTACATTTATTGATGATACCTATAATGCCAATCCAACATCTATGCGAATGGCAAGTGAAGTGTTACTGCAACAAGACGGCATTAAAATTATGGTGATGGGAGCGATTGGGGAATTAGGTGATGATGTTCATCGTGAACATTTTGCTTTAGGTCGTGATTTTGCACAAAAAGCCCTTGATTATGTGATTGCTGTGGGTGCGTATGCTCCTGATGTATTGGCTGGTTCTGCTGAAATTGAGCAAAGTCGTGTACATACGGTTGCGGTCGAAACACAAGAACAAGCGATTGAATTTATTGAACAATTATTCACACGTTATCCTGAACAGATGGCGGTGTCTTGCTTATTTAAAGGTTCACGTTCTGCCAAAATGGAAAACGTGTTAAACGCTGTGATGGAGAAAGTGTAAATGCTCGTCTGGCTATTTGAACAGTTAGCTCAACATTATAAATTTTTTGATGTATTTCGTTATTTAAGCCTGCGTGCAATGTTAGGTTTATTAACCGCATTAGGGTTAGGTTTAGCCTTAGGCCCGGTGATGATTAATAAATTGCGTGCCTTAAAATATGGTCAAGCGGTGAGTAGTTTTGCACCTGAAAACCATGCAGCAAAAATGGGTACACCAACAATGGGCGGTATTTTAATTTTACTGTCGATTGGTTTAAGTACGCTTTTGTGGGCAGATTTAACCAACCCTTATGTGTGGATTGTGCTTGTGGTGATGGTGATTTTTGGTGCTGTGGGTTGGGCGGACGATTGGATTAAAATCCGCTATAAAAATAATGCTGGTTTGCCTGCACGCAAAAAATTCTTTTGGACATCAGTTGGGGCATTGGGTGCAGGGATTGCCTTATATATGATTGCAGGGCAACAGCCAGACCCAACAGTAACAGCCAATATGTTAAATTTACAACTGCCGTTTTTTAAAGAAACCAGCATTCCTTTTATGATTGTACCATTTGGTTTAGCGTTTATTACCTTTACTTATTTGGTGATTAATGGGGCATCAAATGCGGTAAATATTACCGATGGTTTGGACGGTTTGGCAATTATGCCGATTGTATTGGTTGCTGCAGGTTTAGGCGTTTTTGCTTATCTTTCAGGGGATGTACGTTTTGCAACTTATTTGCATATTCCGTATATTAAATATACATCAGAATTAGTGGTGATTTGCTCGGCAATGGTCGGAGCAGGCTTTGCGTTCTTATGGTATAACGCACACCCAGCAGATGTCTTTATGGGTGATGTAGGGGCATTATCTTTAGGGGCAATGCTTGGCACAATCGCCGTGATGGTGCGTCAAGAGATTGTATTTGCCATTATGGGCGGTGTGTTTGTGATGGAAGCGATTTCTGTGTTTTTACAAATTGGCTCATTAAAAATGCGAAATAAACGTGTGTTTTTAATGGCACCTTTACATCATCATTATGAGAAAAAAGGTTGGAAAGAAACCAAAGTGGTGATTCGTTTCTGGATTATTACCATTATGTTAGTAGTGATTGGGTTGATGACTTTAAAATTGCGTTAAACCCAGTAGAGCGTAAAAAAGCCTTACATCCGTAAGGCTTTTTTGTTGCATGATATTAGGGTATCCTGACATTTCATAACACAACTTATGATTTAGCTATAATTGAGAACCTGTTCACAATTAATTACGCTTTCATATTTTTGTAGAATATTTCATCAAAAATCATTGCTTTTTTGTCAAAAATGGCTAAATCTTGCTTTTCTTCGTCAAAAACTTGCTTGATAGAATCACTATCAACCTACATTTTTTCCTTGAAAATCTGCGATTTTTCTCATTTTTAATTGCAAATACGAAATGTCCGGATACCCTAGCAATTAAGATTTTTTATTGCCTGATTCTTCCATCATACGTTGCATATTGGCTTCAAATTCAGCATCAAAGTCAATCGGTGTCAGCAAGAGTTGTGGGAAACTGCCTTTAGTGACTAAATCATTCACCGCTTCACGCAAGAATGGGAACAAAATATTAGGTGTATATGCCCCTAAAATATACGGCATACGGCTTTCTTCTACATTTTCAATTAAGAAAATTCCTGCTTGTGTTACATCAACGATAAATGCAGTTTCATCGTCATTGGTCGCTTCAACCACAACTTTTAATGCAACTTCAAAATGGCTGGCATCAACTTGTTCAGCAGTTGAACTTAATTTAATGTTTAATTCAGGTTGCCATTGTTTAGTAAAAACGATTGCACTTGGTAATTCAAATGATGCGTCTTTAATGTAAAGACGTTCTAAAGCAAGTGCTGGTTGTTGTTCGCTCATCATGATATTCCTTTTCAGGTTAAAACTTTAAAAAACTTATTCTGCCAATAAAGCGTCTAATTTACCTTCACGCTCAAGGGCGTAAAGTTGGTCAAAACCGCCAATAAATTGGTCATTAATGAAAATTTGTGGGACGGTACGATGATTCGTCCGTTGCATTAATTCAGTACGCACTTCAGGTGCTTCTTTTGCTAAATTAATGTCATGATATGCTACGCCTTTTTGCTCCAATAACTGCTTTGCACGCACACAATAAGGGCAAACAGGAGTAGAATAAATGGTAACTTGAGCCATAATTTTACCTATGCTTTTTTACTTTTGACCAATGGTAAGCCATCTGCTTTCCATTGACTAATTCCGCCATCTAAACGATAACTGTCGGCATGACCGACCATTTGTAAGGCACTGCCTGCCACTTGTCCAATATTACAAATAAAGACTAATGGACGGTCAGCTGTTTTTAATTCATCAATATGGTTGTTAAGCTGACTATACGGAATATTGCGACTACCGCTAATATGCCCTTCACGGAAATCCTTTGCATCACGCAAATCAATCAACATCGCATTTTTAGATTTTGCGAGTACGCCTAAAGAATGAGATGAAATTTTACGCCCACTGCGTTGCCCTTCAAGAATAATAAAGGCAATCACGAATACAAAAAAACTGCCAAATAAAATGGGGTGATTCCCCATAAATTCAAACCAACGTTCCACATATCACCTTAAAGATATCGTTTTTAACATTGCACAGTATATCACTATATGGGGCAAGACTGGGAATTTTTCAAGCAAAATAATGATTTTTCATCATTGAATTGAGTGACATTTAGTATGAAATAACTGGATATACAAAACATCATCAACAGAAAGAATGAAAGATGAAGAATCCATTACACAACAACATCATGACAAACAACGAAAAATAAAAATTTCAAGTAGAAAAATCAAAAGTAAATTGCTAAACTAAATTTTTCAACGGTCAAAAAGGTCAATTCATCATGCAAGCACAAGAAAAAATTCATCATAATGTCAGCAAAGAAACCGTCAGCATCCATTTTGTCAATGCAGCACTTACTGGGGTAAAACGCTTAGGATTAGATATCGACAATTTACTGGCTCATGCAGGTATTGAAGCGGAACTGTTAAAGCACCCAAAAGCCCGCATTTCACCAGAGCAATATGTGCGATTTGTTAAAATGTTGTGGCTGGTTACGCAAGATGAGCATGTCGCATTTGATACCCAACCACGCCGTTTAGGGACATTTGCCATGATGTGCCAGCTGATTGTACATAGTCGCACTTTAGGGGAAGCCTTAGATTTATGTACGCAATTCTATAAATTATTTGGTGATGATTGGACAGTTACGTTAGAGCGAGATAAACACGATTCACGTTTAGTGTTTAATATTCCAAATGATAAAGACCCAGACCATTTCTTAACTGAAGGTATGATGATGATTTGGCATGGCTTGGCGTCGTGGTTAATTGACCGCCGTATTCCATTAGAGCGTATGCATTTTAATTACCCAACGCCTGCTCATGCAGAAGAATATGACGCATTATTTTTCTCACCTGTCAGCAAGTTTGATGCACCACGCACGGAAATGATTTTTGCCACCGATTATTTAAGTTTTCCAATTCGCCAAAATCGAGAAACTTTGGAAGAGTTTTTAAAATATGCACCTGCTCAACTGTTGGTCAAATATAAAAATACACATTCTTTAACTTCACGCATTCGAGATATTTTAAAATCGCATATTGGTGAAGAAATGCCGACCTTAAATGAAGTTGCATCATTATTGTATATTTCACCACAAACTTTACGTCGTCGTTTGTTAAGTGAAGGGAAAAGCTATCAGGGCGTGAAAGATGCGTTACGCCGTGATGTGGCGATTCATTTGTTAATTGACCCACGCTATAGCTTGGAAGATGTGGCTCAACATATTGGCTTTAGTGAAAGTAGCACCTTTCATCGTGCCTTTAAAAAATGGACAGGTGTAACCCCCGGTTTGTATCGACAATTACATGGTTATTATGACCATGTATATCTACAGTAGTAGAATTTGAATGCAATGATTAAATAAACGTGCGTTTGGTTTTAAATAGCATATTGATTCTAACTTTTATTAAACTAAATAATCCCCCAAAAATAAAAGATTTTGGGGGTGCAAAAATTTAAACAATTTCAAAATAAGCAGAAAGTGACCAGACCGCAATATTATGTACCAATTCAGTGGGTGCAGTACACGCATTTGCCATAATTTTAACTTGATAATCTTTGGCTTGTGGTGAAAATGCGGTATGTGTAACACAGTTTTGTGTCATCATGCCACATAAATAAAGTTCAGTAATGCCATGTTGCTGAAGTAATGCGTTTAAATCCGTGTTTAAAAATGAATCGGCGAAGGCTTTTACAATGCAAGGTTTATCTTTAAGTACATGGGCAATACTTGGGTAAAACTCAATACCTTGTGTACCTTGGCGAAAAAAATGTGCGTGTTCATCTTGCATAATGTGTTGTACACCAACTACAAGCCAGCCTTTTTCTTCGGCAGTTTTTACGGCTTGAATGACTTGTTCTGCACATGATTCAGCATTCCATAAAGGAACAACACCATTTTGACTTGCAAAATATTCATTCTGTACATCGATAACAATTAATGCGGATGTCATTGTTTAAATTCCTGTATAATCTTGGTTGAGATAGGTGAGTGTAAGCGATTTATCTCGCTGTAATACAGTGCAAATTTAAAGAAAATAGGGGAGTTTTCAGAGAAAATGAAAGCATTTAATGATAAAGTCAGTCAGGCGATTTTATATCAATTACGACAAAATAGTCGAATGAGTTGGCAAGAATTAGGAAAACGTGTTCATTTAAGTGGGCAAGCCGTTGCTGAACGTGTAAAACAAATGCAAGATGCAGGGGTGATTGCGAAATTTACTATTGAACAACAGCATTTACCACGTTATTTTATTCAAGTAAAAATGACGTGTAATCGTTTTGCTGAATTTGAAGAGTTTCTTATTCAACAAACTGGCGTTGAATCTGTAGATAAAGTAAGTGGTGAATATTGTTATCATATTATTTATATTGATGAGCAACAGCAGTTAGAAGAATTTTTACAACAAATATTGGCATTTGGTTTATATGCAGTTATGCAAAGTATTCGTAGAGTTAAATAATGAGTTTAAAGATTTATAAAAAAATATCACGCTGATTTAAACGTGATATTTTTAATAAATATCATAAAGGATTATTTACTTGGTAAACCGTATTTATTTTCGTTTTTATCACCTTCTTGGGCACACCAATAAATTAATATTAACCCCACTATTGGAATAATACTAATAAGTTGCCACCAACCTGATTTTCCAATATCATGTAAGCGTCTTGCTGTAACAGCATACTGTGGTAAAACTATACCCAAAATATATAATGTTAGAACTAAATCAATTACACTATCATTTCCACCCATTATACCTAAAAAAAATGCAATACATAAGATTGAAATGAAAACTACTAATTGAAAATACCAGAATTCTTTACGTCTTGCTCGTCCTTTGAAATTTATGTAATTTCTCATACACTTTAAAAACCAATCAAAAAGATTATAATCTTTTTCTGCTATAAGATGGTGATTGGTTGCTTTTATAATTTGGTTGGTTAAATATATGCTAATCGCATCTTGATTAATATCAACAACAAAATCTACTTTGTCGCCACGTTGTGGTGGTCTATTTTCTTTCCATTCAGCACTAATAAATGGATAGCGATTTTCATCATCGCCTAGAATAATTCCTGAATTTGTTTGTATTGAAAAATCTAAAATAGTACCTTTCATAACTCACCAATAAAATTAATCGTTGTATTTTTTGCATTTTATCATTGTTATCGTTATGTTTTGTTGTTTTTTCGTTAAGAGATATAGGCTCATATATAGAATATGAGCCTATATGGAACGGAATAATGATTCCGATTATTTCAATAATAACCCATTAATACGTTTTACATATTCTGCTGGGTCATCTGGTAAACCGCCTTCTGCAATCACCGCTTGGTCAAACAACACATTGGCTAAATCATCAAATTGAGTAGAAGACTGCAATTTTTGTACCAATGGATGTTCTGGGTTAATTTCCAAAATCGGTTTTGATTCTGGCACAGGTTGTCCTGCTTGTTTTAACATACGCAATAATTGTGGCGATAATTCACCATCAGCGGTAACTAAACACGCAGGCGAATCAACCAAACGGGTTGTTACACGCACTTCTTTGGTTTTGTCTTTTAAAGTGTCGGTTAAACGGTCAATCACTGGTTTCATTTCTAATTGAGCAGTTTCTAAGGCTTTTTTCTCTGCTTCATCTTGCAAATCGCCTAAATCAACTGCACCTTTCGCAATGCTTTGCATTGGTGTGCCGTCAAAATCATGCACAAAATTCATTGCCCATTCATCGACACGTTCAGTCATTAATAAAACTTCAATGCCTTTTTTCTTAAATAACTCTAATTGTGGCGAGTTTTTCGCTGTATTTAAGTTTTCAGCCGTTACATAGTAAATGGCTTTTTGCCCTTCTTTCATACGAGCTTTATAGTCGGCAAGTGATGTGCTGACATCATCATTGGTTGATGTAGCAAAGCGTAAGAGTTTTAAAATACGTTCACGGTTGCCAAAATCTTCCGCTAAGCCTTCTTTGATGACTGAACCAAATTCGCTATAGAATTGTTTAAATTTCTCTTGGTCTTGTTCATCTTCTGATTTTGCTAAAGCGTCTAACATGGTCAAGACACGGCGAGCATTCCCTTCACGAATGGTTTTAACATCACAGCTTTCTTGTAATAATTCACGGCTGACATTGAGCGGTAAATCAGCACTATCTACCACACCTTGCACAAAGCGTAAATAATTTGGAATTAAATTATCCGCATCGTCCATAATAAATACACGTTTTACATAGAGTTTAATGCCTGCTTTGGCTTCTCGTGTAAAAATATCTTGTGGGGCTTTGCTTGGAATATACAATAATTGTGTATATTCGGTATTTCCTTCCACACGGTTATGCGACCATGTAATCGGAGCATCATAATCGTGGCTTAAATTTTTATAAAATTCAATATATTGTTCTTCGGTGATGTCATTTTTACTGCGAGTCCATAAGGCACTTGCTGAATTAATGGTTTCCCATTCATCAGTTTTCACCATTTTTCCGCCAGTTGATTCTTCACCTTCTGCTACTTCATCTTCTTGCCAAACTTCTTTTTGCATTTGAATTGGCAAGCTGATATGGTCAGAATATTTATTGACAATATTTTTGATTTTCCAATCACTTAAATATTCTTCGGCATCATCACGCAAATGTAAAATGATGTCTGTTCCACGCCCTGCTTTTTCGATGGTTTCAACGGTAAATTCACCTGTACCGCCACTAACCCAGCGTACGCCTTCATCTTTGCCTAAACCTGCACGGCGAGATTCTACAGTAATTTTATCAGCCACGATAAAGCCTGAATAGAAACCAACACCAAATTGACCAATTAATTGAGCATCTGCTTTTTGGTCGCCTGTTAATTTGGACATAAAGTCTTTTGTGCCTGATTTAGCAATCGTACCTAAATTGTCAATCGCTTCTTGTTGGCTTAAGCCGATGCCATTATCAGAAATGGTGATGGTTTTTGCATCTTTATCAAGGCTGATGCGTACACGCAAATCGGCATCATCTTCATAATATTCTGGGTGATTAATGCCTTCAAAACGTAATTTATCGCACGCATCAGACGCATTTGACACTAATTCACGCACAAAAATTTCTGGGTTTGAGTATAAAGAATGGGTAACTAAATGTAAAAGTTGTGCCACTTCGGCTTGGAAACTATAGTTTTGAGATTCGCTCATTAAATTTTCTCCGAACGTCATATTTCGCAATGTATATGGTGATGATGTTAGATTTTTCAATCTTGATTGAAAAAACTTTCAAAATCTAGTGAGATATGTAAGATGATGGATTGAGTCAGTCGAGTAGATTTGATACTCTGTTTATATTTTTGTATTGGCAATCTTTAGGGGCGTTTTATGCTACATCATCCACAACTGCTTAAACAAAGCTGTTTAGTTAATGGTCAATGGATAACATCAAACAGTCATCAGACCATTCCTGTCTATAATCCATTTTCACAAGCATTGATTGGTAGTGTCCCGAGTTTGACAGCAGAAGAAGTGCAAGAAGTGATTACTTATGCTCAACACGCACAACAAACATGGGCAAATTATACCGCCAAACAACGTGCAGATTTGCTGATGAAATGGGCGGATTTAATTGATGAACATAAAGAAGACCTTGCCCGCATTATGACCGCAGAGCAGGGCAAACCTTTAACAGAATCTCGTGGTGAAATTGCTTATGCCAATAATTTTATTCGTTGGTTTGCCGAAGAAGGTAAACGCATTTATGGTGATGTGATTCCCACAACCAATAAACATTTACGTTATGTGGTCTTAAAACAACCCGTTGGTGTATGTGTGGCAATTACGCCGTGGAATTTCCCATCTGCCATGATTACTCGTAAAGTTGCTCCTGCCTTAGCAGGGGGGTGTAGTATCATTGTTCGTCCTGCGACAGAAACGCCATTTTCAGCACTTGCCTTAGGTGAGTTAGCAGTACAAGCAGGTATTCCAAAAGGAGTCTTGCAAATTATCACAGGGAAATCATCGGTTATCGGTGAAGTGCTCACCCAAGATGAGCGTATTCACAAACTCTCCTTTACAGGCTCAACGGAAGTGGGACGCATTTTAATGCAACAATGTGCCAGCACCGTGAAAAAATTATCGCTGGAGTTGGGCGGAAATGCACCGTTTATCGTCTTTGAAGATGCGGACTTAGAAAAAGCGGTTGATGGTCTGATTGCATCAAAATATCGCAATGCAGGTCAAACCTGTGTATGTGCCAATCGAGTTTATGTCCAAGCCAGCATTAAAGATAAATTCCTTGAACTGTTTGCCAAAAAAGTCAATGCGTTAAAAGTGGGTGATGGTATGGTCGAAGGCACCGACATCGGGCCTTTAATCAACCAGTCTGCAAAACAAAAAGTACAGGCATTATTACAAGATGCGTTGGATAAAGGAGCAACTTTAGTGGCAGGTGGACAGCCACACCCTGCATCTGAACTAAGTTTTATGCCAACCATTATTACTGATATTCGCCCAGAAATGGATATTGCTCGAGAAGAAATTTTTGGGCCCATTGCTCCAGTCTTTACCTTTGAAACAGAAGAAGAAGTGATTGCCCAAGCCAATGACACCATTTATGGCTTGGCAGCCTACTTCTATACACAAAATTTAGCACGTTCATGGCGAGTCTGTGAAGGCTTAGACTATGGCATGGTTGCTCAAAATACAGGCTTATTATCAAATGAAGTTGCTCCATTTGGCGGTGTAAAACAATCAGGTTTTGGACGTGAAGGCTCAAAATATGGCATAGAAGAATACATCACCACAAAATATTGGTGTATTGATGTACAAGAGTAAAGAAGAAAGGGCGTGAAATTTCACGCCCGATTAGATTAAAGATACTTTAAAATTGGAATATGTTTATGCGAATGTTTAAAACGAGAAAACGCCAATACCGCAGGATATAGAGCAAAGGACAAGCCAATACTAATAATCCAAACAGTAGAAACATTATCTACACCAAAATATTTGTCATGCGTTAAACCAAAGATTGCCACACAAATCACATAAATTACTTTTAAAACATACAGATGTAGCAAATAAAAAAACATTGGCACAGACCCATACACCGTTAAAACATGAATCCATTTTTGCGTTTGACAACGCTCAAATAAGACCAACAGATACAAGCCTAAAGACACATTAAACAAGATAAAAAACAATGATGGCGGATATTTAGTCAAGTTTAAAAAACTCATCACCGTTTGCAAGGTAGTTGGCATGACTTGCCAAGCATGGTCGCCATACACATTTAAGCACCGCAACACAATAAAACTCACCAAGCCAATACTGGCAAATGTCAATAATTGACGCTGACGAACATGGGGAAGGACATCTGATTTAAATAAACTGCCCATCACATAACCTGCTAAAATTACCCCAATCCACGGTAAAATTGGATAAGATGTACGAATTTTAAGCTGTTCAGTTACTTCAATCCAACCACGGTCATGCAACACATACCACACATACTTCCATGCACTTTGCGACTGTGAAACATCAATAAAATCAAGCAGATTATGTCCACAAATGATAAGCGTTGCTAAACTAATTTGCACCATTCTTGGCAAACCAATCAACACCGCTAATGTAATCATACTAAAACCGATTGCCCAAATCACTTGAAGATACAACTTTTCAGGCGGGAATTGAGCTGTCCATGCAAAATTAACAAAGGTTAATTCTAAAAAGATTAAAAATAAACCACGTTTAAATAAAAAAGCCCGAGTTTCCGCTAAACTTTGACTTTTTTGCTGAAATAAATATGCCGAAAGTCCAGTCAAAAACACAAATACAGGGGCACACAAATGAGCAGAAATTCGACTAAAAAATAAAGCAGGCTCTGTTTCGCTCACATTCATTGGGTCAGGCACTTGATGATGTAAAAACACCGTTTCACGCACATGGTCAAGCAACATAATTAAAATCACTAAACCACGCAATGCATCAATCGCAAGCAAACGTTGGGAGAGTTGATGAGTATTCATAAAATAAAAATGATATAATATAACATTGAACTATTATAAAAGGTTTATCCAAGAAAAAAATCATCATCTTGTAAAGAAAACCATAGATTATTACATAAATATACAAACAAGACTAAAACACTCAGGTTTAAAAACTAAAATTAAATCATAAGCTACTATTTTTAAAAAAGAAAAAATCATAAAAAAAGATAAAAAATCCCTTTCCATTTTCGTAAAAATACGTTACAGTATAGTTGAAAATGATGAAAACATCATTGTTTAAGTGAACAAAACGGAGAAAATTACATGGCATACCACCACATTATCGTCCCTGTTGATGGCTCAAGAACATCACTTAAAGCGGTTTCACAAGCGGCAGAAATTGCCAAAGCCTTTGGCAGTAAAGTGACTGCACTTTGCGTGATTGCGATAGACCCTTTTGTCGGCGTGGAATTTGTGGATACACGTCAAATTGCAGAAGAATATGCAAACAAAGCACGAGAAGGCGTACAAACCTTATTGGAAGAAACCAAACAAAAATTTGCAGAATATGGGGTTGATGTTGATACCCAAATCATTCAAGGACACGTTGTACACAGCGAAATTGTCCGTGCAGTTGAAACACTCAATGCTGATTTAGTAGTGATGGGTTCACACGGACGCAAAGGCTTTAAAAAGATGATGTTAGGTAGCGTTGCACAAAATCTTTTAGGCGAAATTCATGTACCTGTACTTGTGGTGCGTGATTAACGATTAAACAAAAAAAATAGGGGAAGTTCGACTTCCCCTATTTTTTTGTATATTGCCTTACATATTTGGATAATTAGGGCCACCGCCACCTTCAGGCGTTACCCATACAATATTTTGTGAAGGGTCTTTAATATCACAGGTTTTACAATGCACACAGTTTGCTGCATTGATTTGGAAACGCTTGCCATTTTCATCATCTACCACTTCATACACACCTGCAGGGCAATAACGTTGAGCAGGCTCGTCCCATTTTGGTAAATTCACTTGAATAGGAATCGTTGGGTCTTTTAATTTCAAGTGAGCAGGCTGATTCTCTTCATGTACGGTATTAGAAATAAACACAGAAGATAAACGGTCAAAGGTTAATTTACCATCTGGTTTTGGATAATTTGGTTTAAAATTCTCTGTATTCACCGTTTTTAAAGCTTTAAAATCAGGCAAGGTATCATGCAACGTGTATGGAATTTGGAACACATTTTGGTCAATAAAGTTAAATGCACCCCCAAACCATGTACCAAATTTATGCATTGCAGGGCCAAAGTTACGGCAACGATAGAGCTCTTCTTTTAACCAACTGTTATTAAACTTATCTGTATAAGCGGTTACTTCTTTAGCAAAATGGTCATCTCCTTCAATGACTCGAGCGACCATTAAATCACCGCCTTTTTCCACACCTGCTTGAATCGCTTCAAATACCGCTTCTGCACACAACATACCAGATTTCATTGCAGTATGTGAACCTTTAATTTTAGCAAAGTTTAAGAATCCTGCATCATCACCAATTAAACAGCCCCCTGCGAACGTGAGTTTAGGTAAGGCATTAAAACCACCTTTGACTACCGCACGTGCACCATAAGAAATACGTTTACCGCCTTCTAAATATTGCTTAATTAGTGGATGTGTTTTCCAACGTTGCATTTCCATAAATGGGAACATATGCGGATTTTCATAAGATAAATCAACAATCATTCCTAATGTGACTTGATTATTTTCCGCATGATATAACCACCAGCCACCAGAAGACCCCGTTTCGGATAAAGGCCAACCTGTACCGTGCATGACTAAACCTTGCTTGTGTTTTGCAGGGTCAATTTCCCATAATTCTTTAATGCCAATACCATAATGTTGTGGGTCAGCATCTTTATCTAATTTAAATTTTTCAATGAGACGTTTACCTAAATGTCCACGGCATCCTTCTGCAAATAAAGTGTATTTTGCATGAAGTTCATAACCTGGCATAAAATTATGGGTCGGTTCGCCATCTTTACCAATCCCCATATCCCCTGTAACAATACCTTTTACTGTAGTACCATCTTCATGATATAAAATGTCCGCCGCAGCAAACCCTGGGAAAATTTGCACTTCTAATTCTTCGGCTTTTTGTCCAAGCCAACGCACCACATTTCCTAATGAAATGACATAGTTACCTTCATTATGCATGGTTTTTGGTACCATCCAATAAGGCACTTCTTTTGATTCTGTTTCAGATAATAAGAAATAGGTTTTGTCTTCTGTAACAGTTGCATTGAGCTCTAATCCCTGTTCTTTCCAATCAGGAAAAAGTTCATTTAATGCACGAGGCTCAAGGACTGCACCTGATAAAAT
>JBHACK010000027.1:0-4378 GCA_041854545.1 Acinetobacter sp.
ATTTGATACTTTTTCAACAGTAACGTTCATAATAATCCTCAAAATTTCAGAGATTTTTCTTCAAAATTGAGCGATTATAACATAGTTTTTATGGAAAATAATAGGGCGTATTTCATTTCAAATACGCCAAAAGTTTTTTTCTTACCATGGACGTAAATTAATAATTTTAATAATTTCGCCTGATTCTTTATTGACTAAAACTGTCATATCTTGATGACTTGCTTTTAATGGCAAAAATGCTGTTGCTTCAGGATAGAGTTGACGTATTTTATTGACTTTACTCATATCGTTATATTGTTCTAAAACAGATAGTGGTTGTGCTTTTTGTTGAATACGGGCTTTTGCCTGTTCAATTGCAACATAATGCTCTGGGTTTTGTGCAATACTAAACCCAAATTGTTGTGCAAATTCATCAAGCTGATATTTTCCTTCATCTTTTTTTTCATCAATTGCAACATACTCAGGGCGTAACCAAGAAACTTGAAGGTATTGTTCAGGCACAGCTTTGGCATTTTCAGTATATTGTTCATGTTTCCCAACCACTTCAAATTGTGCATTATGATAAACAATCCAAGATGGGCGAGATTGCGACAAACTATACACACCATACACTAATGCGGAAAGTTGCAATAAAATAATCACAGCTAAATCAAATTTTAGACTTTTTTTATGTTCTTTATAAACAACAAAACCTAAAATTGGCCCAATAATGACATCGATTGCAAGCATCATCCAGTATAAATTCATTGTCCCCACGGCTTGAGCCAAAGGCCATTGATACCATACTAAAAATAACCACAATGACACTACACTTGCAATTGAAAAAGATAACCCTAAATGTCCAATAAAAAAACGGATACGCTTTGACATAGTCATCACCAAAAAACCATAATAAAAAAAGAGAGAGATAATATTATCTCTCTCTTTTATCCTTTATAGGATACTACTAGACCTTAAGGAGCTGTAGGAGCAGTACCTTTAAGTGCTGTAGGGATATATTTTTGGTCTAAAGTAGAACCTGTACCTAATTGTAAACTACCTGTAGTACCAGTTTGAGCAATTAATGTCTTACCAGCAATCTTAGCAGAAGTACCAGAATCATGGTAAGTAGCAGTTAATGTACAACCAGTAGTTGCATCTGGTGCAGTATTAGTACCTGTTACATTTGCATATTTACCATTTGCAGTTAATGCAGTAAATGTTGTACCATCAGCATTTGCTGTACCACAGTTGTTTGACTGCATATTTGTAGTCAAGTCAGTTTTTAAACCGTTCATTAAAGAAACTGCTTCAGCTGCTTGAGTACGAGCGATGTAGTCTTGGTAAGCTGGGATAGCGAATGCAGCCAAAATACCGATAATCGCGATTACGATCATTAATTCAATTAAGGTAAAACCTTTTTGCATAGTTTTCATACTATAACTCCAATAAAGTGTGATTTGATTTATGCTTTTGCATCTGATGTGTGTATTATGCCAAAAATTTTTTTTGATGCAATACTTTTTAATAAGATATTGATTTTTATATTTTTATATTTTTGACATCATTTTTTAAGCAGTTTTTATACAAATATTCTTTAGAAAAGTGACACTTTTTGTCATTTTCATTCTGACTTGAAATTTAGGAGAATTAGGTTTGTAACATCATGTATCTAAAAAAATATTTCAAGTGTTTATTTTTTAGTCAAACGAGTTATTTATGAATAAATCTGGATGTTTTTTATGCTAAATCATCCTTATTTTATGTGATGTATTTCTCAATTATTTGGAATAATGGTTGTGTTTTATACAATAACTCTTGTTTATCCCACACATTACACTTTTTGTCAGCTTGGTCTGCTTCTTTCCAAAGGTGATATTTTTTTTAAATGTTGGGTTTCGCTCTCGCTTAACGCCAACCTATCTACAATAAAGATAAATTTTGGAAAAATTGCTTGACATTTTTTTTAACTTCAGCATAATACTGCTCAAATTTTTTCCATTCACCTGCATTTCGTGTAAATGCCCCAACGATGTCAAGGAGCCATCATGCAATTTTTAGTTATTTCTTTGACCTTTACAGGTTTAGTCTGATTTAGCATGATGTCTTTTGCGGACGTGTGCTAAATCTTGTGTATTTATCATGTGTCCGAATGTCTAAGTCCTAGCATTCGCTAGGTTTTTTATTGTCTTTTTTTTGTTCGTATTCGCACGACTGGGCAATCTTCGCCTTTTGGACACGTTTTTATCGAGTTAATTATGGCGATTCAGTTAATTTTAAATGCCAAAGCAGTTGAAACTGGTTATGGCGTTCCTGTCAAAATTTTTACCCAAGATGTAGATGAAGAAAGTCTTGACCAGTTGCGTAAAATGGCTCAATTAAATTTTATTCATTCGCATATTGCGGTAATGCCAGATGTGCATTTAGGGAAAGGGGCAACAGTCGGTAGCGTAATTCCGACTAAAAATGCCATTATTCCGTCTGCGGTTGGTGTAGATATTGGTTGCGGAATGAATGCGTTACGTTTGAGTTTAAAGGCTTATCAGTTACCAGATAATTTGTCTGCGATTCGTAATGCGATTGAGCGTAAAGTGCCAGTTGGTTTTGAGCAACATAAGCAAGTCAAGGCAAAAGCATCAACCTTATCACCTTTAGATAAGCGGTTAAAGGTGATTACCGATAAGCACCCTGCTCTACGGCGTATGCTCCGTCAGTTTGATGCGACATGGCAAAAGCAGTTAGGCACTTTGGGCGGAGGTAATCATTTTATTGAGTTGTGTGTTGATGAAAATGATGATGTTTGGGTGATGTTGCATTCGGGTTCTCGTGGGCTAGGCAATGTCATTGGAACGTATTTTATTGAACGTGCCAAAAAAGAGGCTCAAAGTCGTTTTGGTCATGTGCCTGATAAAGATTTATCTTATTTTGCGGAAGGTTCTGCCAATTTTGATGATTATGTGGAGGCGGTGGAATGGGCTCAAGAATATGCCTTTGAAAATCGCCGTGAAATGATGCGGTTGATTTTGGAGGCAATGCGTCCATTATTGCCAAGTTTTCAGATGACCAAAGAGGCGATTAATTGTCATCATAATTATGTTCAACGGGAAATTCATTTTGGTGAAGAAGTGTTTGTTACCCGTAAAGGGGCAATTTCTGCTCAACAAGATGAATATGGCATTATCCCAGGGTCAATGGGAGCAAAATCATATATTGTTAAAGGGCGTGGCAATCCTGATTCTTTTTGTTCTTGTTCGCATGGTGCAGGTCGGCGAATGAGTCGAGCAAAAGCAAAAATTTTGTTTAATCAACAGGATTTAATCGCTCAAACACAAGGCATTGAATGTCGTAAAGATAAGGGCGTAGTTGATGAAATTCCATCTGCCTATAAAGATATTGACCAAGTGATGGAAAATCAGCGTGATTTGGTCGAAGTGGTACACACCTTAAAACAGGTGATGTGTATTAAAGGTTAAAAAATAAGGTGTTTTTATGAAATTAAAACCGTTACCCAAAATTAAGGCTCGCAATCCTGTGGCTCTCTCGCCTTTATTGCATAAAGGTGGGGTGTTTGAAACGGAAAAGCCTAAAGCAATCCATCGCCGTGAACGTAAACAATGTAAACAGCTGTTGCGTAAAACAGCTTGGTTGTAAAGTGAGTTGGAGTAAGTGATGAATCAGTACATGACAGGAGGAAAGGGCGGAGCGAATCCGCTCTTTTTTATTTGATTTCATATAAAACAATGTTAAAATCTGACTGAATAAATCAAGATTTTTTAATGAAATTGGTTTATTTTATAACCCTTTTCTAGCCCATTTTTTTGCTTATTCTTCCACTTATTGCTATGAAATTTTTAACAACATTTACCCTTTTAACGCTTTGTTTGATTTTTACAGGGTGTGCGACCAAAAAATCTTCAGAATTACCCCCTGCTGAACCACATTTATTTTTAGGGCGAGAAAGTGCAGAACAAATTTTAAATGAAACATTAAAACAGCAAGGACATAATCTGTTAAATATCAAAGACTTTAAAGTATTAGACAGTGAACAGGTATTATTAGCAACCATTGAACCGATTTTATATCGTCATTATGGTAAGGAAAATATTAGTGAACAACAACCTTATGAAGTACATGAATTTAAACATTATTTTGTGGTGATGGGGACATTACCAAGTGGTCAAATTGGTGGAACATTTGAATTGGTTATTGATAAACGGAATGCTCAAATTTTAAAGCTATCGCATGGTAAATAAGCGATGTTTTCTTGGCTTTTTCAACAATATAGCACTTATCCGCCTTTATCGATTGCTTTAGAATTGATTGCGGTCGTTTGTGGCATTATCAGCGTACTTTTAGCCAAACGGGGCAATGTGTTGGCATATCCAATCGGACTTATCAG
>JBHACK010000028.1:0-2779 GCA_041854545.1 Acinetobacter sp.
GGTGTAAAACTTACTCGCCAAGTGGCAGAGTATATTAAAGCAACTGATGGTTTAGAATTGTTGGTTGAACCACAATTTGCATCGGTTTTATTCCGTGTTGTGCCTAAAGATTATCCAGCAGAATTTATTGATAGTTTAAACCAAAACGTTGCTGATGAATTATTTGCTCGTGGTGAAGCAAATATTGGCGTTACTCGTGTCATTGATGCTCGCCAAGATGTTCAATCGCTTAAAATGACGACATTAAGCCCAGTTGCAACCCTTGAAAATGTTCAAGCTTTATTGGCTCAAGTGTTAGCAGAAGCTGAACGCATTAAAGATGATATTGTGAGCGGAAATTATACGCCTGCGATTGACTAATTGTCTTTTACATTCATCTTTTTGATGTAGAACAAAAAATACCACTTGTCATCAACAAGTGGTATTTTCTTTGCATTAAAATGGATTATTTTTCTGCATTTTGTACTTCAACAACCGTTAAAGCTGTCATATTGACAATACGGCGAGTTGTTGCAGTTGGCGTTAAAATGTTGATTGGTTTACCAGCACCTAATAAGATAGGGCCAATCGTTACATTATTTCCTGATGTTGCTTTTAATAAGTTAAAGGCAATGTTTGCTGCATCTAAGTTCGGCATAATCAATAAGTTGGCAGAACCTTTAAAGCGAGAGTTCGGGAACGCATATTGACGGATATTTTCATCTAATGCTGCATCACCATGCATTTCGCCTTCCACTTCTAATTGTGGAGCACGTTCACTTAAGATGCGATATACTTCACGCATTTTTTGAGCACTTGGGTCATTTTGGTTGCTACCAAAACTTGAGTGCGATAATAATGCAATGCGTGGTGCAACGCCAAAGCGTTTAACTTCTTCCGCTGCTAAAATCGTCATTTCTGCTAATTGTTCAGCGGTTGGATTGGTATTGACATAAGTATCGGCAATAAATACATTGCGGTCGCCTAAGGTCAATAAGTTTAACGCAAAGTAGTCTTTATGACCTGATTTTAAGCCGACAACACGGTCAACGAAGTTTAAGTGAACGCCATAGCTTGAGTAAGTACCGCACAACATTCCGTCCGCTTTACCAAATTTTACCAACATCGACGCAATTAAAGTTGAACGGCGACGTGCTTCACGTTGAGCAAATTCAACGGTAACGCCTTTACGTTGCATAATTTGATAATATTCTTTCCAGAATTGTTCGTACATTGGATTTTGTTCTTGGTCAACAATTTCCATGTTAATGCCATTATGCAAACGTAAACCAAGTTGTTTGATGTTGGCTTCAATGACTGCAGTACGACCTACTAAAATTGGTTTTGCTAAGCCTTCATCTACAACCACTTGAGCAGCACGAAGTACACGCAAATCTTCACCTTCTGCATACGCAATACGTTTTGGTGCTGATTTTGCTTGAGCGAAAATAGGCTTCATTACAAATGCAGAGTTATAAACAAACTCTGATAATTGTTGATGATACGCATTCCAATCGCTAATTGGGCGAGTTGCCACACCAGAATCCATCGCAGCTTTTGCTACGGCTGGAGCAATTTCCAAAATTAAGCGTTGGTCTAATGGCCCTGGAATTAAATATTCACGACCAAACGATTGATTTTTCTCGCCATAAATTGAATTATCAGATTCAACGTGAGCCATACGAGCAATCGCATGAACACACGCAACTTTCATTTCTTCATTAATGGTTGTTGCCCCAACATCTAACGCACCACGGAAGATATATGGGAAACATAACGCATTATTGACTTGGTTTGGATAGTCTGAACGACCAGTCGCAATAATCACATCATCACGAACGGCATGAGCTTCTTCTGGACGAATTTCAGGATTTGGGTTCGCTAATGCAAAGATAATTGGGTCTTTTGCCATTTGCTTCACCATTTCTGGTGTTAATACGCCCGGCCCTGAAAGACCTAAGAACATATCCGCCCCTGCAATCACTTCTTCTAAACGTGTTTGCGGAATATCTTGCATATAGCGTTTTTTAGATTCATCTAAATTATCACGAGCAGTGGTTAATAATCCTTTAGAATCTGCAACATAGATATTTTCTTTTTTCGCACCTAATGCACAGAATAAGTCTAAACAAGAAATCGCTGCTGCACCTGCACCAGAAGTAACGATTTTAATTTCATCAATTTTTTTGCCGACTAATTCTAAAGCATTTAACAAACCAGCCCCTGAAATAATCGCTGTACCATGTTGGTCATCATGGAATACAGGAATGTTCATACGTTCACGCAATTGACGTTCAATATAGAAACATTCAGGTGCTTTAATATCTTCTAAGTTAATACCGCCAAACGTTGGCTCTAATGATGCGATAATATCAATAATTTTATCAGGGTCAGTTTCTGAAATTTCGATATCAAAAACATCAACGCCTGCAAATTTCTTAAATAATACGCCTTTCCCTTCCATTACTGGCTTTGATGCTAATGCACCGATATTGCCCAAGCCTAATACCGCTGTACCATTACTAATCACTGCTACAAGATTACCACGAGCGGTATATTTTGCTGCAGTTGCAGGGTCACGAGCAATTTCTAAACATGGCTCAGCGACCCCCGGAGAATACGCAAGTGCTAAGTCACGTTGGTTTACTAATTGTTTGCTTGGCGTAACGCTGATTTTACCTGGTTTTGGAAATTCATGGTAATACAACGCCTGTTGTTTTAACGTTTGGTCAGTCATTGATGTCTTCCTAAAAACGACAGAAAATAAAAGAGATGACAATTTTTTAAGACAAAACAAGCA
>JBHACK010000029.1:0-8707 GCA_041854545.1 Acinetobacter sp.
ACATAAAAAAAATTAGCCTTAATCATGAATGATATGTATAATGATTCTTATTTTTGTATGGAATTTATTACCATGTTCATCTCCCCATTTCATGTATTTCGTAAAACAGCTCTTGTATTGGCATTAAGTACCTTTTGGTCAGGTCTGCTTTGGGCGAAGCAACCTGAAGTTGTTCAAACGATGGAAACCATTGAAGTAACTGCATCTGCAGATGATGCTTATGTGGCAACTCAAGCCAATTCCGTTTTAAAATCAGATAAACCTTTGTTTGAAACGGCTCAATCTGTCAGCGTGATTACACGAGAACAACTCGACCAAAAACAAGCAACAACCTTGACTGAAGCTTTAAATGGTGTGGCAGGGGTATCCGCAGGGCAATATGGGCGACGTGGTTGGGACGATATGACGATTCGTGGACAGCTAACCAGTTCGCAAGTTTTGGTTGATGGTATGCGTACTGCGACTTCTACTAACTTTTTGAATAGTATGGATATTTCAGGACTAGAGTCCGTACAAGTTGTTAAAGGCCCTGCTTCTGTTGGCTTTGGTCAAATGCAACCGGGGGGCGTAATTAATCTTGCTACGAAACGTCCTAAGGCTGAAAATTTTAATCATGTCAATTTGAGTTATGGCAGTTATGATTTTAAACAAGGAACGTTTGATATGAACTATGCACCCAATGGTTCTGAAAAAGGGGCGTTTCGTTTAAATGGTCGTATCTCTGACCAAGAAGATGCGACTGATTATGTTTTCTTTAAAAATCATTATCTTGCCCCATCTTATAATGTCAATTTAGGTGAAAAATCTGATTTAGTTTTAATGGCAAGTTATTTACATCGTGAATATATCCGCCAGCAAGGCTTGCCTGTTCATCGTGATGCGTATAAAACTTATGATTCTAGTTTATTTTTTGGTGAGCCTGAATATACGGTCAATGATGAAACCTATCGTATTGGTTATGAATTTGCTCATCATTTTAATAATGATTGGAAATTTAAACAGAATTTTTCGGCAAGTGTGCGTGAAGCCGATGCAGAAGTGATTCTTGCTCAAGGAACAAGTCCTGTACAAGCCAATGGCAATATGAATCGTCAGTTAAATGACCAGTTAAAAAAGGATACGATTTTTAGTTTAGATAGCCGTTTACAACGTGTTTTTAATGTTTCAAAACATCATCAACATGATGTCAATATTGGTTTAGATGCTTTTAAAGAACGTAGTCATTATATTGCAAAAAATTATCGTTATAGTGCAATTAATTTAAATAACCCTGTGTATGGTGCAGGTTCTCGATTGGCTCAAACAGCAAATAACAATAATATCAATCGGATGCAATATTTAGGTTTATATGCCAAAGACCAAATGACCTTGAATGACCGTTGGATTATTGGTTTAGCAGGTCGCCATGATTGGACGCTATCTGAAACCTATAATGTCAATACAGCTGAAACCATTAAAAATTCAGATAACGCATTTACGGGTAACGCCTCTTTAATGTATAAGTGGAATGATAAAATTGCACCTTATATGAGTTATGCAACTTCTTTTATTGCCACAACAGATTTAGGGGAAAATGGTCAATTATTAAACCCTGAAAAAGGCGAACAATTTGAAGTGGGTTTAAAATTCCAATCGGCAAATCAGCAAATACAAGGTGCATTAAGTTATTATGATTTAACTCGTAAAAATGTAACAGAAGCTGTAACAGGTGAAAACTACTCTATCCAAATTGGTGAACAAAAAACCAAAGGATTTGAGTTTGAAACGACTGCATCACTCTCTGACCAATGGAATGTATTAGCCACTTATAGCTATATTCCTACTGCAAAAACAACTGAATCGCTCACCACAAGTGAAATTGGACGACGTATTAATCATATTCCAAAACACGCTTATAGCCTTTCAACCCAATATTTCTTTGAGCCATCTCATTTAGGTTGGTTTGTAGGCGGTGGTGTGCGTTATCAAGGGGAACGTGAAGCAAGCCGTGGAACAATTCGTGTTGATTTACCTGCTTATACCTTGTTTGATGTGCAAGCGGGTTATGAAGCACCACGTTGGGGAGCAAATTTAGCGATTCGTAATTTATTTGATGAAGATTATTATGTCGGAACAACGCCAAATGCGTCAATGATTATGTTTGGTGAGCCAATGACTGCTCGTTTTAATCTAAAATTTAAGTTTTAATTTGATGTTGAACCTATTGAACTTTTAGTTCAGTTAAAGCACAAAACCTAACACGTTCAAAACATTGTTTTAAATTTGTTGGGTTTCGCTCTTGCTCAACACCAACCTACCCAACACCATTTGAGATTAAAATTGGAATAAATATAACATCGAACGCTTTATTTTAACCATTCAATTAAAAACCCATTTAGTTTTCACTAAATGGGTTTAATGTCGTTCAATTTTTTAATCAGTATAGTCGATTAAGCACTTTCTACGCTAACGTAACGGCGACCGAATTGACCTTTTACTTCAAATTTTACTACGCCATCAGCAGTAGCAAATAAAGTATGGTCACGACCCATGCCTACGTTTTCACCTGCATGGAATTCTGTACCACGTTGACGTACGATAATGTTACCTGCTGTTACAGTTTGACCACCGTAAACTTTAACACCAAGCATTTTTGGATTTGAATCACGACCGTTCTTAGTTGAACCGCCAGCTTTTTTAGATGCCATCTCTACTTACTCCTCGTGATTAACCAGCAATGCTTGTAATTTTCAACTCAGTAAACCATTGACGGTGACCTTGTTGTTTACGATAGTGCTTACGACGACGTAATTTTACAATACGAATTTTGTCATGACGACCATGACCAACCACTTCAGCAGTCACTTTCGCACCAGCAACCACAGGTGTACCGATTTGAATGTTTTCGCCATTTACAAGCATTAATACATCGTCAAAAGTAACTGTTGAACCAGTTTCAGCTTTTAACAATTCAACTTTAAGGGTTTCACCCTCAACTACACGGTGTTGTTTACCACCGCTTTGAATAACTGCGTACATTGTGTACTCCGAATAGCCCGTGTCGTCGTGCCAATAAAGGGATATATTGAACTTCAAACGAACGCCACTGGGAAAAACAGCCTATATTATACTATTTTTCAGGTTTAGTTCAAGATTTACCCATCGTTTTCTTGATGATTTTTTGTGAGAAAAAAGCAAAATTTAAATCAGCCAAGCATTTAATCAAGATGTTCCAAATTTTTGGCATTCTCTTGCGTATTTTAATAATAAAACATTTGTTTATTTTTTGTTTAATTAACCACTTTTTTATCATTTTTAGTCGCTTTCTTTCTGGACATTGCCCTATCCACGCTTGGTTCATGGTATGATAGAGAAAGACGGATATTCTTTCCGTGATAATTGTGATGATAAAGATGAAGTTTTAAAAGGCATTGACGAATGACGATTGATTTTCAACAAGATATTTTAGCCCCTGTTGCCGATGATTTTGCTCAAATGGATAATTTTATTAAAACAGGGATTAGTTCAAAAGTCGCATTGGTCATGTCGGTCAGTCAATATGTGGTCGATGCTGGGGGAAAACGATTACGTCCAATCATGTGTTTATTAGCTGCACGTGCGTGTGGTGTTGAACCGATTGAAAAAGCACATCATTTAGCAGCGATTATTGAGATGTTGCATACTGCAACCTTAGTACATGATGATGTAGTCGATGAATCAGGGTTAAGACGTGGGCGACCAACAGCCAATGCAACATGGAATAATCAAACCGCAGTATTGGTAGGTGATTTTTTAATCGCTCGTGCCTTTGATTTACTGGTCAATTTACAAGATTTGACCTTACTCAAAGATTTTTCATCTGGGACGTGTGAAATTGCAGAAGGGGAAGTCTTACAATTACAGGCTCAACATCAACCTGATACTACAGAAGAAACTTATTTAAATATTATTTATGGTAAAACATCTCGATTGTTTCAGCTTGCAACGGAAGGTTCTGCCATTTTAGCCAATACGCCACATTATCGTGAGCCTTTACGCCGTTATGCAGGGCATTTTGGCAATGCCTTTCAAATTATTGATGATATTTTAGACTACAGTTCAGACAGCGAAACCTTAGGTAAAAATGTCGGTGATGATTTGATGGAAGGCAAACCTACTTTACCACTTATCGCCAGTTTAAATGCAACGACAGGTCAAGAGCATGAATTAATCCGTCAAGCGATTTTAAAAGGCGGTTTAGATGATTTATCACAAGTGATTGAAATTATTCAAACATCTGGAGCTTTGGACTACTGCCGTCAGCGTGCAATGGAAGAAACTCAACTGGCAATTCAAGCTTTAGATGATTTGCCTGATTCGCCTTATCGCACCGCATTAATTAAATTGGCTGAAATGGCATTACATCGTATTCAATAATCAAAAATGGGTGAAATGTTCACCCTTTTTTTTGTTAAGTGATTGTTGTATAGTTCTCTTTTTCGTTGTTGGTCATTTGCATTCTTATTTTTAATCAGGTATGATGAATTAATTTTTGGGATATTTTGCCCTACTCTTCTCTTATTTGATATGTGTTTACATATCATCTTTCCATCATAATGAATAAGTGATTTTTACAGCGTATGATTTTTTCTGATTTAATTTTTTTAATGCAACAACAGCTTGAGCAACCGCACACTCAAGAGAAAACTTCAACAAATATTCAAATTTGGATTGACCTTGTGGATGCCATTCGTCCACAAAATGTACAGGATACTGCAGAAGTTGAGCGACATTTAGATGAGCTGATTCAAACGATTTTGCGTACACCAAATGCTCAACATATTATACAACGCTCAATTTTACAGCTTTTACAGCATTATAAACAAAGCCAACTGTATGCAGATATGGGGATTTTTTCACTGGATGGCTTTTGGAATCAGCTGGGGCAACGGATTGGAGCAAAATTTTTACCCAATATTCCCGACCAACAGCAGTTAAATTTTTTGGTTGAGCAAATTTTTTATAAAGAAAATGATAGTGAATGGTTGGAGAAAATTTCTACACAAAAATGGACGCAGCTATTAAGTTTGTTTGATACGGTTTATCAACCTTATCATTACACCCAAAGTGAAATTATTCATGCGATTACGATGTTATCGTATCGCATCAGTGGTTTGGGCTTATATCCTGAATTTATTAAAGCGTTGCCTGAATTGTCAGGTTATGAATCGCCATTTTTAGTTCAAAATAAAGAAATTATTGATTTTATTGAACAATATAAAAATTTTCAACATAATGACCAAGTCAGCGTTTTGCCTATGCCCGACCCTGCTCAAGCGTTGGTGATGTTGGAGCAATGCCATGATTTAATGATGAAAGTTAGACGTTCAACTAAACGAATTGGGGTCAGTTTTAGTTTAACTTATTTATTAACCTTACTTGACCAATCTTTAGACAGAATAACCATTTTAATTCAACTTTTGGTTAAAGAAAAACCACAACGTTATGCGGTTATTGGTCGTTTTATCACCGAGTTAAGCAAAGCACATCATGAAGAAAAAAGTGTGCGTGCCTTATTAACGACCAATAGCGAATTAATCGCCCTACAAGTGACAGAAAACGCTAGCCGTACAGGTGAAAATTATGTCAGCTCTGACCGTAAAGGGTTATTTGAGATGTATCGCCGTGCTGCGTGTGCAGGGGCAATTATTGCCTGTATGGCGACCTTAAAAACCTTAACAGGACGTTTAGTACTTGCTCCTTTTATGCAAGCCTTATTGTATGGTTTAAATTATGCGTTAGGCTTTGTGTTAATTCATGTGGCTCATTTTACCGTTGCAACCAAACAACCTGCCGCAACTGCAGCAGCATTAGCCGCCACGATTCAGCACAGTAAAGGCTCTAAAAATGCTCAATTAATCGAGCTTACGTCCATGATTGTGAATATTATTCGGACACAATTTTGGGCAATTTTAGGGAATATTTCCATTGCAATTCCTGTTGCGGGTTTAATTTCACTTTCTTGGGAATATGTGTTGCATGAACCGTTGATGACTCATCTTAAAGCATCTAAAAGTTTACATGATTTAAATCCTTTTACTTCTCTTGCGATTCCACACGCAGGCATTGCAGGGGTATGTTTATTTTTATCAGGCTTAATTGCAGGTTATTTTGATAATATGGCGGTTTATCGCCAAATTCGTCCCCGCATTCAAGCCCATGTCCGTATGGCAAAACTCATGGGACAACAACGGCTTGAACGTTTTGCCCTTTATGTGGAAAAAAACTTAGGGGCAATTATGGGCAATTTTATTTTTGGCATGATGCTTGGAAGTATGGGAACGATTGGCATGATTTTAGGCTTACCCTTAGATATTCGACATATCGCCTTTGCATCAGCCAATTTTATTCAAGGATTGATGAATATTAACGGAACGCCTGATTTTGGCTTGATTTTTGTCTCATTTTTAGGGGTATTATTGATTGGTTTAACCAACTTATTTGTAAGTTTTACCTTAACCATTATTGTGGCATTGCGTGCTAGACAAGTCCATTTTCAACAATGGAAACCTTTAGCTAAGCTAGTGCTGACCCATTTTGTAACACGTCCAAGCGATTTTTTTTGGGTCGGTCGTACGCCTGAATCAAAAGAAAAATCAGCTGATAAATCCGCTGAAAAAGCCACAGAATCCACATGACTTCTATTCACCAACGGCTCGCAGGCTTTTATTTTAGCTATTATGCCATTATTGGCACATTTATGCCCTTTTGGAATTTATATTTAGAACAACAGGGCTTTCATTATCAACAAATTGGCTGGCTGTCTTCTATTGCCATTATTACTCGCCTATTTGCCCCTTTTATTTGGGGTTGGATTGCCGATAAAACCGCCAAACGAATGTTACTGATTCGCATTGCTTGTGCGGTTGAATGCTTTATTTGGTTAGCAATTTTTATTATTCCAAATCAATTTCAAAGCGTTGCACTATTAATGTTTATTTTTAGTTTCTTTCAAAATGCGATTCTTGCTCAATTTGAAGGCGTAACGCTCTTTTATTTAGATAAACAAAAACAACATTATGCACGGATTCGTAAATGGGGGTCAATCGGTTTTATCGCAGGGGTGATTATTGTCGGTGGATTATTTTATATTTTTCCGATTCAAATTTTACCGATTATATTATTAATCATTACCTTTTTAGCATTATGTAGTTCATTTACTATTCAAGAACCTAATAATGCACCAAAATCACAAAAAACATTAATGCCGATTCTACCTGTATTAAAACAACCTGCCGTTTTTTTATTTTTTACTATTCAATTTTTATTACTCTTTTCTCACGCACCATTTTATAGTTTTTATAGCAATTATTTACATCAATTTCAATATACCACTTTTCAAATTGGTCTATTATGGTCGCTTGGTGTAGTCGCTGAAATTATCATGTTTGCGTATGCACACTTGTTTTTTAAGCGTTTTTCTATGACTCAACTTATTGCATTATGTTTAATCATGACTGCATTACGTTGGTGTATTGTTGGATTATTTCCATCATTTGGAATCATACAAGCCTTTGCTCAATGTATTCATGCCTTTAGTTTTGGATTATTCCATTTAATTGCCATGAAAATGATTGCTCATTATTTCCAAGCTGAACAACAAGGACGTGCTCAAGCCATTTATAGTACCATTTGGGGAATTGGTGTTGCATTAGGCAGTATATTAGCAGGAAATTTTTGGCATATTCTCCAAGGTGATATTATTTTTATGAGAGCAAGTCTTATTTGTGCAATGGCGATATTCTTTACTTTTCGTTTAGATAAATATTTAAAAATGTTTCCTAAAGAATAAAAAATAGGGTTTATTTAAATAAACCCTATTTTCATTTTAAAATTTAGCGAGTTGCTTGTGCTAAATTATGCTCTACTGTTGTTTGATTTTGAGCAGAAACTGATTGTAATAAGCTATTCACTGCCATTGCTTGACTTTCAGCAGATAATGCTGGATTTTTCGCCACAATACGGTCCACATTCGCTGATGTTGCAGGAGCAATTTTCTCAATTTGCAATACGATTGGAGTTTTGTTTGGATTTAATAAAGTGTATTCAATTCCCGTGCGTGGGCTAGTTACACTTGTGGTTTGGTCTTCTGGAACGTTTGCCATTGCAGATGTTGCAACAAATGCTAACATCGCCGTCATTACATATTTTTTCATCGTTGAACCCTTATAGGCAGATTTGCCTTATCATTAAAAAATTGGCAATACTTTACATCAAAATTGTTCAGAAAGATGAAGTATTTCACTATTTTTTTGTAACGATTTCTATCAAAATGCAATCATCAGTAGTCTTCTTAATTTATTCACTATTGTAAATAATGCTCAACAAAATATCCATGCTTTCTTAAAAGAGAAATGGTTTAATATGCTCATTGCAGAACTTCACCTGCTTTTTTTAAAGAGATGTATTTTATGAAAACCATGACCAAAACCATTACCGCAACATTTTTAAGTTTATTTACAGCAACTGCATTTGCTAGCCCACAACATGATGCAGAATCTTCTCATCGTTCAATGTCGCAAGGTAAATCACAACAACAAAATAATTATCATCAACAAGGTTATAGCCAACAACGCACTCAATATTCACAGCCTAATTATCAGCAACAAGGTCATAACCAACAACGCACCCAATATTCACAGCCTAATTATCAGCAACAAGGTCATAACCAACAACGTACCCAATATTC
>JBHACK010000030.1:0-8045 GCA_041854545.1 Acinetobacter sp.
AATGAATTTAAAAATAAGAATACTCCCTAAAAATTTCAGGGAGCATTCTTATTTCTATAGCAGGCTTAATTAACCTTTTCGCACTTGGTCTTCTTTCACTTCCCAAGAACAATTATTACATTTTAAAATACGTTGATATGTATTATTGCTAGTATAAACGGCATCTCGACCAGTATAAACTAACATACCTTTTTTGCATTGAACACATGTATCCCCAGCTTTTACACTCATATTTATGCTCCTTTGAAACATCATATTTACGATAGTATTTAGTATAATGATTTTTTATATATTTTAAACACATTATAGTTGGTATTAACTATCCATATAGTTGGTATTTTTATTATCCTATTATTAAAAAAAATAAAATAAGGATAGATGAAACTCATCTACCCTTATCTCATTGATATGATTGAATTAGATATCGCTTAAATCAATACCTAAACGTTGAGCCACTTCTTCATAAGCTTCAACGACATCGCCTAAACCTTGACGGAAACGGTCTTTATCTAATTTTTTCTTGGTTTCTTTGTCCCATAAACGGCAACCATCTGGTGAAAACTCATCACCCAATACAATGCGGTCTTTAAATACACCAAATTCTAATTTAAAATCAACTAAAATCATATCACCTTGAGCAAAGAGTTCGCTCAATACTTGATTAACTTGATAAGTTAATTTTTTCATTTCTGCAAGTTGTGCTTCAGTTGCCCAACCTAACGCAATCGCCTGTGATTCATTGACCATTGGGTCGCCTAAGGCATCATCTTTAAAGAATAATTCAAAAGTTGGCGGATTAAGTGCTAATCCTTCTTCCAAACCTAAACGGCGACATAAACTCCCTGCAGTGTAGTTACGAATCACACATTCTACAGGAATCATGGTTAATTTTTTCACTAAAACTTCTGTTGGTGAAAGTAATTTTTCAAAGTGTGTTTCAATGCCTGCTTGAGCAAGTTTATCCATAATAAACGCATTAAAACGGTTATTTACTTTACCTTTACGGTCAAGCTGTGCAATTTTTTCTCCATTAAATGCAGACGCATCATCACGGAATACTAAAATTAAATGGTCTGGGCTTTCTGTTTCATAAACAGATTTTGCTTTACCCGTATAAAGTAAATTTTGCTTTTGCATAAGATAACCTTTAATCTCTTCAAAATAAGGTAAATCTAAGAACCTGTTCACGATTAATTACGCTTGCATATTTTTGTAGAATATTTCATTCAAAATAATGGCTTTTTTGCCAAAAATGGCTAAATCTGGCTTTTCTTCGTCAAAAACTTGTTTGATAGCATCACTATCAACCTGCATTTTTTCCTTGAAAAGCTGGCGATTTAGCTCATTTTTGCCTAAAAAAATTAATCATAAACAGGTTCTATAATCCACCCAAAAAACAAAGACAAAAAAGACCTGTTAAACAGGCCAGTTTTGATAAATTTGCGTTAAAATTTCACTTGCAACATCATGTGGTGCAAATTGACCATCAGCACCATACACCGCAACAACATGGGTTGCCCCAATCTTGCTTAATTGTACAACATAGGATAAACCATCTTTTTGTAAAATCACGGCGGTATCCGAAAATTTTGTTAAAGAATAATTTACACTACTTAATGTTGCGGTAATATATTGCCAAATTGTTGTCGTATCGCCTGCAATTTGCAGTAATGGATTACGATTTCCATCATAAATAAAATGTGGGCGTAATGTTGGTAACGATGCTGTGCTCGTTTCCATTTGTTGTTCCGCTAAAACTGGGCGTGGTAATTGATATCGATTGCCACGCTGGTTTTGATAGGCGGGTGCATTATCTAACGCCTGTTGCTCTACAATCGGAGCAGGATATAATGGCGTTGGAGAACGCATTTTCGTGCCTTCAGGCACAATTAAAGGCTGAAGTTGATGTGTTTTTTTATATTCTAATGAACGATTGTCCATCGTCCCACAACCAACCAATGCCAAACTACCAATGCTTAAAACAAGCCCAAAAACCAATTTCATTCAAACGTTGCCTTATTTAAATTGCCAATGCAAAAACACATTTTTTGTCCATAGATAATATCATCATTTCAATCAGATATTATCTATGGACATCTTACGCAAGGTCAATTTAAATATCTATTTAACTAACCCCGCCTGTTGTAAAGCCTGACGAATCGGTGTGCGGTATTGTTCAGCCAATGGTGTCAATGGTAAACGAATCCCCGTTTCAATCAAGCCCATTTCATACAATGCCCATTTTACAGGAATTGGGTTAGATTCACAGAATAAAATGTCGTGTAAGTGTTCAACTTTTGCATTTAATTTGTGAGCTTCTGTCGCATCACCTAACAATGCCACATTACACAACTGGCTCATAATGTTAGGTGCAACGTTTGCAGTAACTGAAATATTCCCTTTTGCCCCTGACAAAATTAATTGCCATGCGGTTGCATCATCACCTGAATAAACATCCATTTTGCCTTTGACTGCTTCAATTAAAGCACGACCACGCTCAAGATTTCCTGTAGCATCTTTAATGCCAATAATATTATCAATGTCCGCTAAACGAATCACCGTATCATTGTGCATATCAACCCCTGTACGCCCTGGGACATTGTACAGAATTTGTGGGATATTCACCGCTTCAGCAATGGTTTTATAGTGTTGATATAAACCTTCTTGGGTTGGTTTATTATAATATGGCGTAACCAATAAAACGGCATCTGCCCCTAATTTTTCGGCTTCTTCTGTCAGTTCAATGGCTTCTCGTGTAGAGTTTGCCCCTGTACCTGCAATAATCGGAATGCGTTTGTTGGCAACACGGATAATTTCTTGAATCACTTGTGTGTGTTCAGTCATGCTTAAGGTAGATGCTTCGCCTGTCGTTCCTACAGCAACTATACTATGCGTTCCTTGTGCGATGTGCCATTCGACTAATTGCTCAAGACGTTGCCAATCTACACGACCATCTGCCAACATGGGAGTTACGATGGCAACGATTGAGCCTTGAATGCTTGGTGTGTGCTGAGTCATGTTTTACCCTATCCCCGTTTTTAGGCTGATATTTTAGAACCTGTTCACAATAAATGACACTTTCATATTTTTGTAGAATATTTCATTAAAAATCATTACTTTTTTATCAAAAATGGCTAAAACTTGCGATTTATCTCATTTTTGTCTAAAAAAATTAATCATGAATAGATTCTTAGGGTATATCACCCTTAAAAACGTTTTTTTAAACTATACGATTTATCATCAAACGATGAATCCTTAGATTATGAATGATAGCACATTTTTTCTCAATATCTTATCAAAGATTAAGTGCATTTTTTGATATTTTGTGGTGAGATAGGCTGTGTTTAAGCCGTCCATTGATAAGAAGATGTTTACATCTCTAAAATAAAGGTAACCGGGCCATCATTCACTAAACTGACTTGCATATCTGCCCCAAAAATGCCTGTTTGTATGCTCGGTAATTGACTGCGAGCGTAATCCACAATTTGAGCAAATAAGGTTTCTGCTTGAGCAGGCGACATAGCAGGTGCAAAGTCTGGACGTAAGCCTTTATGTGTATTTGCCATCAAGGTAAATTGTGATACTAATAAAATATTGCCTGCAACTTGTTGCACATTTAAGCCCATTTTGCCTTGTTCATCATCAAAAATACGGTATTTTAAAATTTTATCTATCATCTTTTGGGCAAGTGTAAAATCATCGTCTTTGCCTAATGCTAAAAATACCAGTATGCCATGTTGAATTTCGCCTGTTCTCTGCCCATCAACATGGACTTGAGCGGATTTAACTCGTTGTAAAATTGCTTTCATTATTTAAATATCTTCATACTTTTTGAAAACAGATATTGTAAAGGAAAGCTCCAAAAAAATCATGATACAACATCGCTGTTGTATCATGATAGTATCCATCACAAAACAAACTTAAAGGATTTCAAGTGCAACAGCGGTTGCCTCTCCTCCGCCAATACATAAGGTTGCTACACCTTTTGTGCCTCCAGTACGTTTAAGGGCATGAATCAGCGTTAGGATAATGCGTGAACCACTTGCACCAATTGGGTGTCCTAATGCACAAGCACCGCCGTGGATATTGACTTTTTCCACATCTAAATTAAATTGGTCAATGGCACACATTGTAACCATCGCAAATGCCTCATTAATCTCCCAAGCATCTACCTGTTCCGCTGTCCAACCTGCTTTTGCCAATACTTTTTCAATTGAACCAATCGGTGCTAAACAAAATTCTGATGGGTGCTGTGAATGGGTCGATGTTGCAACAATTTTTGCTAAAGGTTGTAAACCACGTTGTTGAGCCAAATCTTCTGACATCAACACCAGAGCAGCTGCACCATCAGAAATTGAGCTTGAGTTGGCTGCGGTAATGGTGCCATCTTTAGCAAAGGCTGGCTTTAAGGTTGGAATTTTTTCAATATTGGCATTAAATGGCTGTTCATCTTGTTCTACAATGACATCTCCTTTACGGCTGGATACGCTCACTGGCACAATTTCATCCTTAAAATAGCCTTCTTGAATTGCGGTTTGAGCACGTTTCAATGAGCGAATTGCAAATTCATCTAGTTGTTCACGTGTATAACCTTTTTGATTGGCAATCTCTTGGGCAAATGACCCCATTAAACGTCCTGTTTCTGCATCTTCTAAGCCATCTAAGAACATATGGTCTTTGACATCGCCGTGTCCCATACGGTAGCCTGCACGTGCTTTGGTTAAAATATAAGGGGCATTGCTCATGGACTCCATTCCCCCAGCCACAACAATTTGATTTGTTCCTGCTTTAATAGAATCAATGCCTTGTAAAACGGCTTTCATTGCAGAACCACACAATTTATTGACCGTTACTGCACCTGTGCTATCGGGTAATCCTGCTTGACGCATGGCTTGACGTGCTGGTCCTTGTTTTACACCTGCAGGAAGAACGCAACCAAAAATTACTTCATCTACGTCCTGTGGTGAAATGCCTGCACGTTGTACTGCATATTGAATCGCAACCGCACCTAATTCTGGGGCTGTTTTGCTTGATAATGCTCCTTGAAAACCGCCCATTGCGGTACGAGCTCCTTGAACAATCACGACATTTGTCATCTTTAATATTCTCCATTGTATATCCATGTAATTGTGTATGATGTTATAGGCTAGCAATAAGCCCCTATATTCATACAACGCCCCCTAGCTTATCGAATATTCCAGCAAAAATAAAGTAGTTTGATTCTAAAAAATGGAATTTTCCATCATCATTTTTAAGAAAAATGGACAAAAACACGGTACAATAGTTTAAATTTTTCTATACAGGATAAGCCTTTATGCGTTCCCTTTCGACCTTAGATGCTGATTTTGCAACACAATTTAAAGATTTACTTGCCTTTGAAACGGTCAATGACCCTCAACTGATTGCCACGGTAGATAACATTATTGCTGATGTGCGTGCTAAAGGTGATGCTCATATTTTAGCCTTAACGCAACAATTTGACCAACACCCTGCTCAACAGTTTGCCGAACTTGAACTAAGCCAACAGCAACTAAAAGATGCGTTTGATGGCTTAGCAGACGATGTACGTCAAGCCCTAGAATTATCTGCAAACCGCATTCGTGCATTTCACCAAGCCCAAAAACAAGACGGCTGGACGTATGTTGATGATTTAGGCAATACCTTAGGACAAAAAGTAACCCCCCTTGACCGTGTTGGTATTTATGTACCAGGGGGGCTTGCATCTTATCCATCATCAGTATTAATGAATGCAATTCCTGCTCATGTTGCTGGAGTAGGTGAAATTATTATGGTTGTTCCTGCACCAAAAGGAGAATTAAATCCTTTGGTTTTAGCTGCTGCGTATTTAGCAGGGGTACATCGTGTCTTTACCATTGGCGGAGCTCAAGCCGTTGCAGGATTAGCCTATGGTACAGAACGCATTCCACAAGTAGATAAAATTACAGGGCCGGGCAACCGTTTTGTAGCAGCGGCAAAACGAGCGGTATTTGGTCAAGTCGGGATTGATATGATTGCAGGGCCTTCTGAAATTTTAGTGTATGCCGAAGGTCAAAACAATGCAGAATGGTTAGCGATGGATTTATTATCGCAAGCGGAACATGATACCGTAGCTCAAGCCATTTTTATCACACCTGATAAAACATTATTAAATGATGTGATGGCATGGATTGAAAAACATTTAGCCAATTTACCAAAAGCAGAGATTGCACGCACATCTATCCAAAATCGTGGAGCGTGTATTTTAGTGAAAGACCGTGATGAAGCGATTGCTTTAATTAATCAAGTGGCACCTGAACATTTGCAATTATGTTTAGATGATGCAGTACAAATGGCGGAACAAATCCGTCATGCAGGGGCTATTTTTATGGGTCGCTATACCCCTGAAGCGATTGGCGATTATTGTGCGGGCCCGAATCATGTCTTGCCAACATCAGGAACGGCTCGTTTTTCATCACCATTAGGCGTGTACGATTTCCAAAAACGCTCCAGTTTAATTATGTGTAGTGAGCACGGCGTTAAACCTTTGGCAAAAACCGCTGATATTTTGGCTCAACAAGAAAATTTAGATGCCCATGCACGTTCAGCACGTTATCGTACATAATCATCTTTTATGTAACAAAAGGGCGAAAGAGTTTTCGCCCTAAGAAGAGATAATCGAAATGTTTAAACAATGTTCTGTTTTAATATCTAGCTTATTACTTTCTATGTCTATTTTTGCCAATAATATTGATGACTTAACTCAACTCGCCAATCAAGGTTTTATTGATGCACAAGTTGAATTGGCAAATTATTATCGCAATATCAAAGATGACAAAAATGAAGTATATTGGTTAAAAAAATTAGCAGAACAAGGTATAGCATCAGCACAATTTAATCTCGGTGTTGCTTATGAAGATGGTCAAGTGGGTGAAAAAGACCCTAAAACTGCAGTTGAATGGTTTCGTAAGGCTGCAGAACAAGGGTTTCCACCTGCTCAACATAAGCTAGGTAGCATGTACGAATTTGGTAAAGGCATTGATAAAAGTTATACTCAAGCCATAGCGTGGTATAAAAAATCCGCAGAGCAAGGGTTTGCCGATGCTCAAAATGATTTAGCATTTATGTATAAGAATGCTCGTGGCGTTCCTGCAAATTATCCACGAGCCTTATTTTGGTACACTAAAGCAGCAAATCAAGGACATCATCAAGCTCAATTTAATTTGGCTTTAATGTATATGACTGGACGTGGTATTCCCCAAAATTCAACTAAAGCAGTGGAATGGTTGAGTAAATCTGCCCAACAAGGTAATGCAGATGCCCAAAACAATCTTGGTACAATGTATTACTATGGTCGTGGTGTAAGAAAGAATAACCATACAGCGAAATATTGGTTTTTACAAGCCTGTAAAAATGGCTCTCAAAACGGGTGTCATAATCTCTCTTCGCTAAATAAATAACAATGTAAATTCCCTTTAACTCAAATGTTACTCTATACTAGCAAGCATATTTATTTTACAGTAATCACATGAGGATATGATGATAATCACAACACAGCAACAACGTTTTTGGTCGCCTTTAGTGCGAGAGTTAGAGCCGTATGTTCCGGGGGAACAACCCAAAATTGCGAACTTGCTTAAACTCAATACCAATGAAAACCCTTATCCACCATCACCAAAAGTTGTGGAAGCGGTACAATCGGTTTTAGCCAATCAAGCAGATGTTTTAAAACTTTATCCTGACCCAGATGCAACCGAACTTAAACAAGCGATTGCAACACAACAAGGCATTCCTGTGAGTCATGTCTTTGTGGGAAATGGTTCAGATGAAGTGCTTGCTCATATTTTTAAAGCCTTTTTTGTGCAAGATAAACCACTACTCTACCCTGATATTAGCTATAGTTTTTATCCTGTCTATAGCCAACTGTTTGAAATTGACAGCAAACCAATTCCACTCAATGAACAATTTGAGTTATGTGTCGCAGATTATCAAGAGGAAAATGGTGGAATTATCATCACCAATCCAAATGCACCAACAGGGCGTGCGATTGGTTTAGCGGAAATTGAACA
>JBHACK010000031.1:0-5384 GCA_041854545.1 Acinetobacter sp.
GCCTAAATCTTGTAACTGACCTTGACCAATCCACACAAAAACACCACGCTCACTTTGGGCAATGGTTTTTAATGCACGGTCAATGTTCCATGAACTTGAACCTTCTTTTTGAATTTTTAATAAATCACGAGTTGCATTAAAACCATGAACACGCACCGTGCTAACACCTTCGCTAGGATTACCTTTGACTAAGGCGACATGAATATCAGGATTGCCTAACTCACGATAACGATATAAGTCAAATGTTCCATAATCGGTGATAATTTGTTGTTGGTCTAAACGCTCAATGGTTTGCTCATTGGTCATACGATAATGGATTAAATCGGCAATCGTTCCAATTTTAAGCCCATGTTTTTCAGCGAATTTTTCTAAATCAGGACGGCGAGCCATCTCACCATCTTCTTTGATAATTTCACAAATCACCGATGCTGGCTCTAATCCAGCTAAACGTGCTAAATCACAGCCTGCTTCCGTATGCCCTGCACGATGTAATACACCGCCTGCTTGAGCCATTAAAGGGAAAATATGCCCTGGTTGCACAATATCACTTGGTTTTGCATGACTGGCAACCGCCGTGCGAATGGTATGTGCACGTTCTGCAGCAGAAATTCCCGTGGTAATCCCTTCAGCAGCTTCAATCGATAAAGTAAAATTTGTCCCATGTTGAGCCCCATTTTGATGAACCATTAACGGTAAATCAAGCTGTTGGCAACGTTCACGACTTAAGGTTAAACAAACTAAGCCACGGGCATGGGTAATCATAAAATTAATATCTTCAGGGCGGACATGAGTTGCCGCCATTACCAAGTCCCCTTCATTTTCACGGTCTTCATCATCCATCAGAATAACCATTTTACCCGCTCGAATATCTGCAACGAGTTCTTCAACTGTGTTTAGTGGCATAATCGACCCCTGTTTAAAATGAGTAGAGAACAGTTTACGCTGTTTTGGCTCAATCGTCTATGATGTACACATTTAGGCACGATACTGTAAAATTTCTTTTCTAAAATCACCTGCAATAGTTGCAATTTCAGGCGACATTCCCGTAACACTAAAAGATTGACGCATTAACATATTATGCGGATTTGCTAAAGCAACTAATTGATAATACTTAGAAATATGACGCAACAAATCTTTATTTAAATAGACCAAAAATTCCTTAGATTGAGAATGACTTAATAAACGGTCAGCTGTTGCCAACGCATCTAATTCTAAAGATGACATTTCTGTCGCAATCGCACTACAAGTTGGTAAAGCAAAACGCTTATGCTGACGATACGTATCATACAAAGTTTCAAATAATAATGCAGAAACACTATTAATTAAAAAGACACAATCAATCGCTTGTTCAGTTTGATGTTGTACAATAATTTTAGCCCCTTGCTCATTAAAACGTTGAGTAATAGAAATACTTTCAGCAGGAACATTAAAATGCTCTGTGGCGAGTTCAATACTGCGTTCTAATAAAACTTGGCAAGTTTCAAAATAATGTGTTGATAATGTTGGACTCACATTGCGTAATAACTCTTTAGGGTCAAAAAATTTAATACTTAATGCAATGTGTTTTGGTGGTTCATCAGACAACGCATCATTACTTTCTTCAAAACTTTGTAAGGCTTCGGTTAATTTTTGCTCTTTCTGCTGTAATGTTTGCTTAATTTGCTCAATCGAATGGTCAATTGGTGCTGTTTTTTCAGGTGTTGCTTCGACCAATTTAACACGTTGTTGTGGACGTATTAATAAAATATATAAGCCCCATAAGCCAACGTGTACCAATAATGATAAGAAAATCACCCACCAAATTTGACTAAGCACTTCACTATTACTGGTTTCAAGCAATGACAATTCAACACGCCCAATGATTTTATCTTTAGAACGGACTTCTTTGGTCATCACATTTAATAATTGAGTTTTATGACTGCCTGTAACGACTAACTGCTGGTCATTGGCATCATAAATGCGTAGTGCCGCTACATTAGGTAGGTGAGCATAACGATTGGCTAATAATGCTAAGGAAACAGGGTTTGCATTTGCCAAGTCCCGCACACTATCTTCACTTAAATGATTTAAGATGAGTTGCCCTTGTTGTAGGCGAGTTTTATCAAGATAATGTGTCGTTGCAAGCATAAATAAGCCTGCATGAATCACAAAGCTAATCAGAAGTAAACAGGCAAATAATCCAGACTTTGGTATGTTCACAAGTCAAGTTCCCAATCATTTAAACATTAAAGAGTTAAAGCAAAATAGTTTGATAAAAAATAGTCAAACTTGCCTATTATAATCGATATCCAAGCAGATGTATGGATATTTTATGTTGGAAAGGTATCTCATAACAGATACCTTTGATTTTTGCATTACATATTACCATCTAATAAATTATCCAAATTTTCTTCAGGCTTCTGCGTATTCATTTTTGGCGGTGTTTTAGGAGCTTTCGGTGCCTCTTCATGTGTTGGGTCTGCCAGTGAAATATTCACTTCACTTTCTTGAATGCTTGGTTTTGGTTTACTTACCGCTTTTGTTTCAGATGAAGTTCCACTCTCCGTTGTACTTGGACGACGTGGCTGAGAACGTGTTGTGTTGTTGGCTGTATTGGTTGTACTGCGTGTTGTTGTGGTCGTTGTTGATGGTGTCGAACTCACAGGTGCAGGAACGTAAATACGATACGCCATTGGTGGTGGCGAGTATTCATCACGATTTTGCTCTTTCTCTTGCTTGCTCTTGTCATCAAGTACAACCTTGTTTTTATTGACAGGGTCTGTTGCTTTCTTATCCAAAGTCACTAAACTTGGTGGTGTGCCTTTTAAGACTTTGCCCATAAAGTCTACCCAAATTGGAAGTGCCGTTTTACCCCCTTGAGCATTTGAACCCAAAGACGTTGGTTGGTCAAAACCAACCCAAACAACGGTAACAATTTGACCATTATAGCCGGCAAACCATACGTCTTTTGCATCGTTGGTTGTTCCTGTTTTCCCTGCAATATCGTTACGTCTTAAACTATTTGCCATTTTACCTGTTCCCACACGAATTACATCACGCAAGACGCTGGTCATATCATAAGCAGACTTTGACTTGAGAATACGTGGTGCTTGTTTATATTCCGCTTTAATTTCAGGTTTGTTTTGAGCCAGTTTATTTTTTTCGATTTCTTGTTCAGCTTCTTTTAATTGCTGTTCAAGAGCCTTCATTTCTTCAGCAGTTAGTTTTTTGTTTTTATCTTTTGCATCTTTTTTGCTATCTTTTTTCGCTTTATCGTCTTTTTCATCTTTATCTTTGGTTTTAAATTTTTGTTGTAAGACGATTTCATTTACTTTTTGATTGTCTGGAATACATGGAATACAAGCATAACCTGGGTTTGCTTTAAAAATTTCTTTACCATTGGTATCTTCAATACGTTTGATGATATAAGGTTGTACACGATAACCACCATTGGCAAATGAAGCATAACCAACAGCCATTTGTAATGGTAAAACTTCGGATGAACCCAAAGCAATGGTCAAGTTGCGTGGAATTTCATCACCATTAAAACCAAAATCCATTAAACCTTGAATCGCACGTTCAACACCAACACGATATTCTAAGATATTCACAGATGCTTTGTTACGAGAATAAGTTAAAGCACGGCGGAAACTAATAGGCCCCCAAGAAGACCCTTTTGGTGACCAACCACGACGACGGTTGACGTCATAGACTACAGAGCTTGGAGTTAAACCACGTTCTAAGGCTAAAACATAAATTAAAGGCTTAATAATCGACCCTGGTTGACGCCAGCCTTGAGTCGCACGGTTAAATTTTGATTGATAATGGCTATATCCACCAACCACAGCAAGCACTGCACCATCATTTGGATGAATGGCAATTAATTGACCTTGAACACTTGGTGTTTTAGAGATTGACCAATACGTCGTTTTACCATCTGCTGCTTTTTCACCTTTCAAACGAATAATATCGCCAACTTCAACCACTTTGGTATTCGTTTTTGGATAAAGCACAGCATTTGGATTACTCACCATAATAGTGCCATAGCTTGCTCCATTTCTTAAACGTTTAAAGACACGGCGTGCAGTCCATGGTACCGTAACTTGACTACCATCAAGTAATTTAGCTGTAATGTAATAGCGACCATTCTTTTGGGTAATTTCAGTAACTTTTGCAGGCTGTAAACCATCAACAGGTAAAAAATGTTCTAATGGACGTTTGCGAGCTTCTACTTGCCAACCATATTTACCGTCATACAGTTTAATCCGTTTTTGTACGGCATCTTCAGCATATTGTTGGCGAACACTATCTACTGTTGCATAAACTTTAAAACCAGAATCGGTAACTTGCTCACCAAATTGCTTGACCATTTCAGAGCGAATCGCTTCAGCTACATAAGGAAAACGCTCTTCAATACGGCGTTCAGGCATATTTAAGTTAATTCCTTCAGCAACAGCAGTATCGTGTTGAGCTTTAGTAATATAACCTAATTGGAACATACGTCCAATAATCCAGTTACGACGCTCTAACGCACGTTCAGGATTAATGACAGGGTTATATTTAGAAGGAGCTTTTGGTAAACCTGCAATCATTGCCATTTCAGCAATGGTTAAATCCTTTAATGTTTTACTATAATAGGTTTGAGCAGCTGCTTCGATACCATACGCATTCTTTCCTAAAAATATCTTATTGACATATAAAGTAAAAATATCTTTTTTACTTAAATTTTCTTCAATGTGACGTGCTAAAAAAATCTCAGTAATTTTACGGCGGAAGGTTTGTTCAGGCGATAAAAAATAGTTTTTTGCCACTTGCATGGTAATGGTTGAACCACCACTTTGACGGTCAGCATTGGTTAAAGTTTCACTGACTGCACGACCTAAACTTTTAAAACTAATCCCGCCATGCTCAAAAAAGGTTGCATCTTCTGCAGCTAAGAACGCATGCACCATATCTTGCGGAACTTGCTCAAACTCCACAGGCAACGATAATTTACTGCCATACTCTGCAATTAACTGATTATCACTCGTATAGACCTGCATTGGTTTTAAGAGTGGTGCTTTTTTGAGCGTTTTAACGTCAGGCAATGATGGAGCAATGTATAAATACATGCCATAGAACCCCACAGGCAAAGCCAATAGCGAAATACCTGATAGGATAAAAAATGGGCGAAGAACAGTAAAAATAATCGATTTTTTCATGGTCACAAAGGCAAAAGATATTTTCATAAATAAAATTTTGCTAAGTATATCTTATTTAGCAGAAGAAAATGTTAGATTTTTTGGTAAAAATTGAATAAAATATGAAGATAGACTCAAATTTGACATTTATTTGCGGTAAAATGCAAAAAATAAGATAGGAATTGTGCTGTGCTCAAGTTAAAACGTAAGCAGACGAAAGGTCTA
>JBHACK010000032.1:0-4681 GCA_041854545.1 Acinetobacter sp.
AAGACATCAATCAGTGGAGCGAAGTTGATATTCAACAGGTGGTCAATAAACTGAATTTACGACCGCGTAAATGTTTAGGTTGGAAAACACCTTATGAAGTTTACTTCAAAAAAACGTTGCACTTGGTTTGACAATTCAAGTCTTTAAAAAATAAAGCCTAAATTATGATAATTTAGGCTTTTATGTTTTATATATGGTCATATGTTTTTATGTATGTGGTGGAGATGGCGGGAGTTGAACCCGCGTCCGTAAGCACTACACTCGAGAATACTACATGCTTAGATATCATCTATTTCTTTAACTCTAAACGACCCGATGAACAGGGTGTAAAGAGCGATTCTCTAAATTTGGTATAAAGCCCCGAGACTTGACTTTATACGGACTTGTGTGCGTTCGCTTCAGTCGGGCTACCAAACCACAAGTATTCTGGTAGGCGGACAAGCGCCCTTAGGCAGCTAGAGCGTAAGTTTCGTCGTTTGCGACTATTTTAAATGCGTATTTAATTTACGAGAGAAAACGCACTCTCGGCATGCATCTATGAGTTTCATTACCAACGTCGAAGCCAATAACATCCCCAATAGTTGTGTTTGCATTGTACAATAGTATGTTGTGATTAACAAGTCATTTTCTAAATTTGTAAGCTTATAAACGAAAAAAGTAAGAGAATGCTCTTACTTTTTCTAACAAAAAAGCAATGTTTTTTGCTTAGTGATGGTGATGACCATCTGGGCCATGAACATGACCATGTTCAATTTCTTCTGCTGTTGCTTCACGAATATCAACGATTTCAACATCAAAATTTAAGTCTTGTCCTGCTAATGGGAAGTTGGCATCGACTAATACTTTGCCATTTTCAACCGCTTTAACGGTTACGATTTGTACGCCCATATCTGTTTGTGCTTGGAACTGCATTCCAACTTCAATATTTTCAACGCCTTGGAATTGTTCGATTGGTACTTCATCAACTAAATCTGGGTTATATTCACCGTAGGCTTGAGCAGCAGGAACGTGTACAGAAAGTTTTTCGCCAACAGTTTTGCCTAAAAGTGCATTTTCTAAACCTGGGATAATGTTGCCAGCACCGTGTAAATAAGGTAAAGGGTGTCCTTCAGCAGATTGGTCAATAATGTTACCTTGGTCATCTTTCAAGGTATAGTGAAAACTTACAACTAAGTTATTGTCAATTTTAGTGGTCATGTGATATTCCAAAAAATTATAAAAAGGTATGGATAAAGGTCTATCCAATGGTTTACTTGCCTATTATGGGGGTTTCTAAAATTTTTACAAGTGCTTTTTTGCGTTGTTTGCGTAATTTAACTGGGCTTAGCACTGAAAATTGAGTGCTTTTGTAAGCAACTGTGTGTTTTCAGCGAAAACAGCGTAAAAAAAAGTGGAATATCTCGCTAAAAATAGGACTTTCAAGTATTATAGTTTATCTTTTTTTTGATGTTGATATTGAATATTAAATATGCGAATTTTAGCATTAGAAACAGCAAATGAGCATTGTTCAGTTGCTTTGGTTGATGATGGGGAAGTGTGTTATTTTCAGCAAGACACTCGCAGTAAAATGCAAACCCAAGTCATTTTACCGATGATTGAGCAAGGTTTGCAACAACTCAATTGGCAATGTTCAGATTTAACGGCGATTGCATTTAGTCGGGGGCCCGGTTCATTTAGTGGTGTGCGTATTAATGCAACGGTGGTTCAAGCATTGGCATGGGTCAATGATTTACCTGTCATCAGCATTTCCACGTTACAGGCGTTAGCTCAACACGCTCACCGTACTTTAGGGCTAACACAAGTAACCGCAGTGATAGACGCTCGTATGAATGAAGTGTATTTGGGCAATTTTAGTCTAAATGAACAACATATTATGCAGGTTGATGCTCAAGGTGAATGTTTAGTGAATTATGATGATGCAAAAGGTTTGGCTCAATTTCCTTGTGTTGGTTCTGGTGCGTCATTGATTGCGGAAGATGTACACATTCTCCATGTTGATGCTCAAGATATAGCCGAATTAGCCCAACGCATTGACCCAAGTCAATGGCTTTCTGCAGAACACGCTTTACCCGTTTATTTACGGAATGATGCGTGGAAAAAAATTTCAGAACAAGGTAAACCCGAATAGGTGTAACAATGGATATTTTATTGATTTTAAAAGCTGTCGTCATGGGCATTGTGGAAGGGATTACCGAGTTTTTGCCGATTTCCAGTACAGGTCATTTAATGCTTTCAGCAGATTTAATGAACTTTTGGGAAGATGATAAAAAACTCACGGTTTTTGTCGCCGTGATTCAAATTGGTGCAATTTTAGCTGTTATTTTTGAATATTGGTCAAAATTGTGGGGAACGGCAAAAGGCATGGTAACAGGAGACGCTCAAAGTCGGCGTTTAGGGGTTGGCTTGATTGTATCTTCTATTCCGATTGTGCTTGTCGGTTTAACCTTAGATGATTTAGTGGAAAGCATTTTATCCAGCAATGTATTAATCGGTTGGAGTTTGATTATTGGTGGTTTAATTATTTGGTGGATTGAAAAACACCCACCAAAAATTAAAGTGCAGGAAGTCGATGATTTAACCGTGAAACAAGCGATGATGATTGGTCTAATCCAAGTTTTATCGTTAATTCCGGGGACATCTCGTTCAGGAGCGACCATTATTGGGGCAATGTTTATGGGGGTTTCTCGTAAAGCGGCGACCGAATTTTCATTCTTTTTAGGTTTACCTGTCTTAATCGGAGCAGGGTGTTTAGCATTCTTAAAAGATTATAAGGTATTTTTAACCGTTGAAGATTGGAGCGTATTAGCGACAGGTATTATCGTTTCCTTTGTATCAGCATTGCTCTTTATTCGTGCTTTAGTGGCGTATGTTGCAAAACGTGATTTTATGATTTTTGCATGGTATCGTATCGCATCAGGTTTAGTGATTTTATTATTCGCCTACACTGGCTGGCAGTTATGGTAATGGAGTAAATCACACATGACCACGCTTTCCCCTTTGCCAAAAATTTTATATGTGAGTCAAGATGTTGCACTTGATGATGCCAATGTTTATCAACAGAAATTAGCTGAACGTGGCGTGATGGTTCAACTGGAAAAAGTGGATAAAATTAATGCAAAATTTTTACGCCAACACCCTGAATTAGCCTTAACTTTTGATGAAGATGGCTTATCTCTAGCGGTTTCTGGCATGAAAATGAATCCACATTGGCAAGGGGAAATTCCACGTTTAAAACGAGCCAGTTTAAAGACGGAACAGCTTGCTCGTGCCTGTCATGTCAATGAACAACCAATATTGATTGATGCGACTGCTGGCTTAGGGCATGATGCGTTATTATTGGCAAGTTTAGGGGCAAGGGTGATGGTGTTAGAACGCCATCCGATTTTATTTACCTTGTTGGAATCGCAATATCAAGTGGCTCAACACGATGATTTTTTAAGTAAATGTGTGCAAGATATGCAGTTACATTTTGTTGATGCACAACAGTATTTAACTGAACAGCAACAACATTCGGTCGATGTGGTGTATTTAGACCCTATGTTTCCGCAACGTCATCAACATACACAAAAAAAAGCCCAAGTGAAAAAGCAAATGCAAATGTTACACATTTTATTGCACGATGAGCAGTTTGATGATGAACAAAATCCCAATCAGCTTGATTTGGGCGATGCGTTATTGCCTTTAGCCCAACGTATTGCAAAACGAGTGATTGTTAAACGCCCACGTCATGCGGTATTTTTAAATCAGCAAGCCCCTAACCATCAATGGGTTGGGGAAACTTGCCGTTTTGATGGATATTTTCAGACGTAGGCGTATCTATAGGAATGATGTGATGACGGATATTGAATCTTGGCTTAAATTTTATCATATTGTCTTTCCCTTGATGATTATCTCTTTTGCATGGACATCAAGTTATTGGATTAAAGATTGGGTAAGTCGGTTTTGTGTATTTATTATTTTTGTCAGTATTTATCAAACTATTTTAAATAAATGGTTATTTTTACATTTAGATTATGAAAGTTTAAATTTTTCTGATGAAATATTGGAATTTATTGTACTTAGTATTATCAAAATGGAATTTATTTCTTTACGTTATATGAATGTCATTGCTTTTATTGCGGTCATTATTTTATTTATTCGATATAAATTATTATTTAAAGCGGGGAAGAAGTGATGATTGTTTATGCAGGTTGGTTAAATTTATATTCATTATTACTCTCTTTGTTTATTCTTTCTTTATCATGGAATACAACGTATTGGATTAAAGATAGAGAAAATCGAATTTTAGCGTTTGTGTTTTCTATTTTAATTTATCATTTTATTTTACAAAGCATGAATGTTCCTGTTGAATTAACGAAAGATGATGATTTATTTTATTTTTTATACCATACCATTAATGGAGTAATTTTTAATTATTCTTACTTTTTTATGTTATTAATTGCTGTATGTGCGGTTTTATTAATTTTTAAAGTGATTAATCTTAAAAAATGATAAAAAATGCCTATTTATTAAAATAGGCATTTTTTGTAGTGTGATGTAAATTATTTGCTTTTTTCTGGTTTGTTTGGTTTAAACATGACCTCGCAAGTGCCTTCAATAGTACGGTCATTGTCAAGGCTAACGCTGACTTTTTGACCTAATTTACCTGCACAAGCTTGTTGTTCTTTGGCTTTCATTTCTG